>JAYUQO010000274.1:0-20519 GCA_043756765.1 Bdellovibrio sp.
GGCTGGTGATTTGCTAAGAATGGATTCAACGGGTGTTGTTCAAAAGATTGATACAAATTCAAATGTGATGACTGATATCAGTTCAGTGACACGCGCAACGTTCCTTGACGCTAAATAATCTTAGCTTTTTTATTTAGAAGAGATGATTATTCCATCTCTTCTAAATATGTGTAACCTGATAGACCTTCTTCGTAATGCTTCAATAGGGCTTTCGCTTCAAGTTTAGTGATGTTACCCGATGCGATGCTTTCTTCAGTGTACTGACGAACGCTATCGACCATTTCAGCACGACCATACTGTACATAACTTAATACTTCAGTCACTGTGTCGCCTGGGACATAGTGATCAACTGTGTAACCTGAATTATGAATCGAAATATGAACTGCGTCGGTATCACCAAATAGATTGTGTAGATCACCTAAGATTTCTTGATAAGCGCCTGTTAGGAACACAGCTAAGAAATACTGAGGATCACCTTCTTTAAAAGGATGGACCCGTAAAGTCTTTTTATATTCGCCTGTTTCGGTATCAATAAATTTTTCGATCTTGCCGTCAGAATCACATGTTAAATCGGCCAATGTGGCTTCATGATGTGGTTCTTGTTCTAATTTATGAATTGGCATGACCGGGAACAATTGCCCAACAGCCCAAGAATCTGGAATCGATTGAAACACTGAAAAATTACAGAAATAAGTATCGCAAAGTTGTTGTCTTAACTGGGCTACGATGTCTTCACAATCTGCAGTAATGCGCGCCACTTCAAGCATTTTAGTCGCAATTGTGAAGTGCATGCTTTCACACCAAGCCCGCTGAGTCAGATTCAACACACCGTATGTGAATAAATTTAGAATTTCATTTTTTGATTGCATCATATCATTGAAGCACTCGTTTAGATTTTCAGAATTTAATTTTTCATAGATATACTGAAGATCTTTCATGATCGTTGGATCTTGTTTTGTAACTGGTGTTGGTGGTTGTTGGCGGTAAAGATTATTTACGCCCATCACGTTGAAAACTAAAACGGAGTGATGCGCAACTAATGACCGACCGGCTTCAGTAATAATATGTGGATGAGGAATATTATTTTCATCACATAATGACTGAATAGTTGAAACCACGTCATTAGCGTATTCTTGTTCAGAATAATTCACAGAAGAATCAGTGTGACCTGTTCCATCGTAATCCACGCCCAATCCGCCACCCACGTCGATGTATTTTAATTTAACGCCTAGCTTGTGTAGTTCAGTGTAGAATCGTGCGGCCTCTTTTAAAGAAGATTTAATACTTTGAATCGAAGGAACTTGCGAACCAATGTGATAATGAAGTAATTCAAGACAATCTAACATGTCAGCTTTTTTAAGAGTTTCTAATCCCTCAACGATTTCTGTCGCTGTTAAGCCAAATTTCGAACGAGCCCCGGCAGAATCAATCCATTTACCAGCACCCTGTGTATTTAATTTTGCTCTAAATCCAATTTTGGGTTTGATGCCTAATTTTCTGGCTGCGTCCATGATCAGTTTAAGTTCATCTTTACGATCAACAACGATGATAATTTCGCGACCTAATTTTTGCGCTAACAATGCAGTTTCAATATATTCAGTATCTTTAAAACCATTACAAATAATCACAGCATCAGGAGTATTCATTAGCGACAGAACCACAAGAAGTTCTGGTTTAGAACCGCACTCTAATCCTAATTTACAATTTTTACCGAAACGAACAAGTTCTTGTACTAAATGACGTTGTTGATTCACTTTAATTGGGTAAACGCCGCAGTACTGACCCTTGTAATTATGATCAGTAAACGCTTTCTGGAAACAGGTTTGTAAAAGTTGAACACGCTCATTAATAATATCTGGAAAACGAATCATGATCGGAACACGAATACCACGATCTTGTAGTTCTTGAGTTAATTCATACAAATCAACCGATGGGCCTTTTTCGCCTTTAGGTGTAATAGATACATTTCCATTTGAATTTACACGAAAGTAACCTGCGCCCCAGTTATTAATTCCATAGATTGCAGCGCTTTTTTCAGGACTCCAAGAAGCCGATTTTGTGTGAGCAAAAGTTTGTTCAGTGGATGGCGTTAAATCCATGATTCCCCCTATGAAATTGAATAAGCATTTTTTCACATATATTTAGAGGGGGTGCAAGATTATTTAACTCATCATTTAATTATAATATTCAAAATCTTGCCGGCTTTGTAAATGACTTTTGCTGGGCTTTGACCGTTCATTGCAATGGACACCGCAGAAAGCTTCAAAGCCTCTGCTACAGCGGTTTTTTCGTCAGCATCGTTTTTCAGTTCAATTGTCCCGCGCATTTTACCATTGACCTGTACGCCCATTGTGACTGTGTCATCCACACAAAGTGCTGGGTTATATTTGGGCCATTCTGCAGTAACGATTAAATTATTAGCAGACATAGATTGCCACAGCTCTTCAGCTAGATGAGGAGCAAAAGGCTGTAATAATTGGCAAAGTGGTTTAAGCGCAGCTTTTGATTTACAATCTGTTTTGTAAAGTTCATTCACTAAAATCATCATCTGAGAGATGCTGGTATTGAAACTCATGTTTTCAATATCGTCAGTGACCTTTTTGATTGTTTTATGAACAAGTTTTTCGATTTCAATTGGCGGCTGATCATCGGTGGCATGACACTGACCAGTTTGTTCATCGATGACTAATCTGTAAACGCGATCTAAAAATCGTTTCACACCATCAATGCCAGTTGGTGACCAAGGTTTATCTTTATCAAGCGGTCCTAAGAAACTAACGTAACATCGTAAAGTATCAACTCCATAATCTTTTGCAATATCATCAGCCGGAATCACATTACCACGTGATTTAGACATTTTTTCACCATCAGGTCCTAAGATCATTCCTTGATGAGCTAATTTTTTAAATGGCTCAGTGACTGGTGATAATCCCACATCATAAAGAACTTTTGTCCAGAATCGCGAATATAATAAATGACCTACAGTGTGTTCAGCACCACCGACATACAAATCAACGGGTAACCAATATTTTGCAGCCTCCATTGAAAAAGGCATTTCTGTATTTTTTGGATCAGCGTAGCGAAAAAAATACCAAGATGACCCAGCAGCACCAGGCATCGTGTCGGTTTCTCTTCTTCCACTGAATTGATTATTTTTATAGTCTACCCAAGCTTTGTTATTAGCTAGCGGAGCTTCGCCAGAATCTGATGGTTCGTAATTGGCAACTTCTGGTAAAATCACCGGAAGTTCGCTGATAGGTACAGCTTTCAAGCCCTCGGCGGTATGAATAATAGGAAACGGTTCACCCCAATAA
Source organism: Bdellovibrio sp. (assembly GCA_043756765.1). GTDB lineage: Bacteria > Bdellovibrionota > Bdellovibrionia > Bdellovibrionales > Bdellovibrionaceae > Pseudobdellovibrio. Next base: position 3,315 of record JAYUQO010000274.1, read on the forward strand.
CGCTGACGACTGAAAAGCCAATCACGTAATTTGTATTGAATTTGTTTGTAACCCAATTTTTTATTTTCTAAGTGCTGAATCATTTTATCAATGGCTGCAACTTTTGTTAGGCCATTTAAAAAATCAGATTGGCAAAGATTCCCTTCACCTGTGAATGGTAAATCAGTTTCAGATTCAAGAACACGCAAGATCGGTAAATCAAATTTCTTGGCGAATTCGAAATCTCTTTCATCGTGTCCTGGAACTGCCATGATCGCACCTGTGCCGTAATCCATCATGACATAATCAGCGATCCAGATCGGAATTTCTTTTTGTGTGATCGGGTGAATTGCAAATCCACCGGTGAAAACCCCAGTTTTTTCTGTGTTGGCTTTACGATCGATTTCTGATTTCTTTTTTGTGGTCTCAACATAATCACTGACTTTCATAGCCTGTAATTGTGTGGTAATTTTTTTAACTAAAGGATGTTCTGGCGCGATCACCATAAAACTCACACCAAATAAAGTATCTGGACGGGTTGTGAAAACATCTAATTTTTCATCTGATAAATTTTTAACACTGAATGAAACATGAGCTCCTACAGATTTTCCGATCCAATTTCTTTGGGCCTCTTTAGTACGTTCTGGCCAATCCAGTTGATCAAGATCAGTCAGAAGTCTTTCGGCATAGTCAGTGATTTTTAACATCCATTGTTTCATCGGAACACGAACAACAGGGTGACCGCCACGTTCTGACTTTCCGTCGATGACTTCGTCATTAGCTAAAACAGTTTTTAAAACCGGGCACCAGTTGACAGGAACTTCTTTTTGATAAGCTAAGCCTTTTTCAAAAAGTTTAAGAAAAATGAATTGTGTCCATTTATAATAATCAGGTTCGCACGTTGAAATCGCACGCGACCAATCAAAACTAAAACCATAACGTGTTAATGTTGAACGAAAACTTTCAATGGCCTTAACAGTTGTGATTGAAGGGTGCACCCCGGTTTGAATGGCATACTGTTCTGCTGGTAAGCCAAAAGCATCGTAACCCATCGGATGTAAAACATTAAAACCGTTAGCGCGTTTGTAACGAGAAATAATATCTGTTGGCGTGTATGAAGCGATGTGACCCATATGTAAACCAGACCCAGACGGGTACGGGAACATATCAAGTGCGTAGTACTTTGGTTTTTTAGAAGAATTATCAGCTTGGTAAGCCTTTTCTTTTTCCCACACCTTTTGCCATTTGGATTCAATTTCAGAGTATTTCATAAGTGGTTATACTAGTCAGATTTCTCAAAATGAGAAAGTGTTATTTAAAGTGTCATTTAATGATTCATTTGTTTTTGATCTGTTAGTCTAGTTTTAGCAAAAAAATGGTCAAAAACTGTCTAAAAGACCTCCTGTAAATCGTAAAAATTCCGATATGTTATCTATGAAAAAGGATCCTAAAAACAGACTGGTTATGGTGATCGATGAGGATGTTGATACCCTGGAGCTATTGGCTGAACCATTACGTTGGGAAGGCTATGATGTTCATGGCTTCAGTTCACCTAAAGAAGCCTCTGTGGCCTTTAACAACTTAAGACCTCAGTTGGTCATTGTTGACCCTGATTTTTCAAATGGTGGCGGCTTAGATTTCGTCAGTACTTTGTGTGAATCTTCACAAAAGACACCAGTTATTATTGTCTCATCAAATCCAAATACAGAAAAAATCACTCAGTTTCTTGATTTAGGGGCCAGTGATTTTATGACATCGCCTTTTGTACCTATGGAATTTTTAGCGCGTGTGCGTATGCAATTGCGTTTACGGGATACACAAGAAGAACTTCTTTCAACAAATCAAAAACTACAAGAACTTATCGAGATCGATGATTTAACAGGTTTATTTAATACTCGATCTTTATATTCAAAATTAGAATTCGAGATCGAACGGGCCGCGCGGTTTAAACGTCCTGTGACTGTGGTCATGATGGATATGGACAAATTTAAAAACGTAAATGATGGTCATGATCACTTGTTCGGAAGCTTTGTACTTTCTGAAGTGGGTAAAATTATAAAACAGAATACACGGACTGTTGATATTCCAGCCCGCTACGGCGGTGATGAATTTTTAATTGTGCTTTCAGAGATCCCGCTAGCAGGGATAGAATTTTTCTGCGAAAGATTACGTCACCGTATTGAACAAACAACGTTTCGCAGTGGACCAGATTCAATTAAATTAACGGTTTCAATCGGGTTTGCAACTTTTGATGCTAATCAAGAAGTGATTCCTGCTAAAGAGCTTGTTCGTCGTGCAGATGCTGCTTTGTATGAAGCCAAAAATCAAGGCCGAAACAAAGTCATATCTTATCACCAAAGATTTGATCGGATGCATAAGATTGAAAAATCTTCGATCATTCAACTATTTGATAAAAAACACAAGACAGTCGCTTAGTTTTATGACATAGCTTTGTTATGACTGTGCAACTTCATTCTCGAATACAAAAATCACAAAAAGCAGCGCAGTTTTCATTTTTCGTGAGCCTTGTCGTGCTAGCGCTTAAGTTTTTTGCTTTTTATAAAACTCAATCAACTGGTATTTTATCAGATGCTCTTGAAACTATCGTAAATGTCGTCACTGCTGTCGTAGCTATTATTGTTTTAAAATATGCTTTAGAACCTGCTGATGAAGATCATCCCTATGGTCACGGAAAATTAGAATATTTTTCCGCCGCATTTGAAGGTGGAATCATTTTATTCGCAGCTTTTGCTATTATTTTTGAATCCATAAGATCTATAGTTCAAGGCCACGAAGTTCAGAATCTGCATATCGGAGTTTTTTATATTATGCTGGCTTCAGTGATCAACGGAGTTGTTGGTTTATACTTAGTGCGTGTCGGTAAAATTCAAAATTCAGAAGCGCTTAAAGCCAGTGGAGCCCATTTATTAGCTGATGTGAAAACAACAGCCGGAGTTATTTTTGGTTTAGGTTTATATCACTACACAGGTTTAAAATGGATTGATTCAACAATTGGTTTGTTAGTCGGTGTATGGCTTGGCTATGAATCCGTGCAAATTATTAAACGCAACGTGGGAAGCTTATTAGACCAAACTGATCTAGAAAGTGTCAAAGTTCTAGCAAAATGTATTCAATCTCATTTGGTTGAAGGAATTATTGATATTCATAATGTTAGAATTATTAGATCCGGATCTTTTCACCATATTGATGCTCATATTGTAATTCCAGAATTTTGGGATGCTAAAAAGGTTCATCAAGTTTCACATGAATATGAAAAAAAAGTTGTTGAATCTTACAAATTTGATGGCGAATTTGCATTTCATACAGACCCTTGCTATCAAAAGTATTGCAGGGTTTGCACTGTTAAACACTGTCCAGTGAGAATTCATCCGTTTACTCATGAAAGATTACTCACTGAAGAGCACATCATGAGTGGACCAAGGCATACAGAAGTTTTATGAATGACACAATGAAACGCCCACAAATTAATATAACTAGAACATTGCCGATTCAGACCCAGTACACACTGGCGCTAGATAATGAATATAAAGATATTGCATTTAATGAAGAACGCTCTCCACTAAATAAAAGTCATTGGAGAGAAAAAGTTTTTAATGTCAAAGCTGATCATCCAGTCGATGTAGAAATCGGAACTGGGGCGGGAACTCATTTTGCATACCGTGCGCATAAACATCCAGAACGCTGCTTTGTGGGCCTAGAATTAAAATATAAACCGTTAATTCAATCAATTCGTCGGGCAAAAGCGGCGGGCTGTAAAAATGCAGCCATTTGCAGGTACCATGCTTTCAATTTAGATTTGTTATTTGCCGAAGGTGAAATAAATAATATGTTTATTCATTTCCCAGATCCGTGGGTGTCGCCTAGAAAACCTAAAAATCGCGTGGTAAATCGTGTGATTTTAGATTGGATCTACAATATGCAACGACCAGGATCATTCATCGAATTTAAAACCGATTCACGAGAATATTTTTTATGGGCCTTAGAGGAAATTAAACAATCAAAATACCGTGTGGAATTTCAAACATTGAATTTATATTTTGAAAACAATCAGTATTTTGAAAATAATTTTTCGACAACATTTGAAAAAATATTTGTTAAACAAGATATTGAGATTAATTATATTCGACTAGTGAAAGATTAGCTACCAGTAGGTTGTTGAAACGGTCAGGTCTTGATCAATTTTAACCTGACAAGATAAACGTAAAGTCAGATCTTTTTTATTTCTTTGTAAGGTTTCAATTTCTAGCTGGTTATGATTGCCTTGCGGGGCAACTGTCATGGCGCACTTAGAGCAAATTCCATCACCTTTGCAGGATGAAGCCACCGGAATTTGATGATCTAGTAAAACCTGCATCAGTTGGCTTCCGGTGGGTGCATCAATAGAAAGATTCTTTTGAGGAATTATAATTCTTGGCATATAAATAAATTATGACAACTTCAGCAAAAGGTCACAAATATATTTTACTTGGCGCCAGTCGAGGTCTTGGTTGGGCCACTTATCAAGAAATTAAAATTCAAGAACCAGATTCAGAATTTTTGCTGGTATCGCGCAAAATCGATACGAAAAAAAATGATCTAAAATCTTTAACAAAAACTTATCCTTTTGATTTAACTAATTGGTCAAAAGATGATTCGTTATTTAAAAATATGATTGAATTTCAACCGACGCATATAATTTATTTTGCTGGTGGCGGGCCATATGGTTATTTCATGACAAAAAAATGGACTGATCATGAATGGGCGCTGAAAATTAATTTTTTGACTCCGGCACAAATGATTCACCAACTGGCGCAAAATCAGAATGATTTAAAAAATCTAAAATCAGTTACAGTGATTGGGTCATCGGTGGCAGAATCCAAGCCTGACCCCCAGGCAGCTAGTTACTGTGCTGCAAAGCATGCGTTGAAAGGTCTTATTTCAACTCTGCAAATAGAAAATCAAACAGCGTTTAAATTAAACTTATTTTCGCCAGGCTATATGGAAACTGATCTATTGCCAGCCCAAAGCTGGCCTAGGTTAAATAATATGGCTGAAAAGCCTGAAAAAGTGGCGAGTGAATTATATGTAAGTTTGATTAAACCATAGATTAAGTTATAACTATAGTAAGATTAAAGAGGTTTTTTATGTCTGATCAAAATGTGGAAAATGTTATTATTGTTGGTTCTGGCCCTGCCGGTTTAACTGCAGCAGTCTATACAGCGCGCGCTAGTTTAAAACCACTGATGATTGAAGGTGAAGAAGCCGGCGGACAGCTTATGATTACAAACGATGTTGAAAACTATCCTGGTTTTGAACACGGTGTGACTGGTCCAGAATTAATTGCGGTTATGAGAAAACAAGCGGAAAGATTTGGAACACGCTTTTTAACTCGCAACGTGACTAAAATTGATTTTTCATCAAGACCCTACAGAATTTTTGTTGGCGATAAAGTATACTTAACGAAATCGATTATTATATCAACTGGTGCGAGCGCAAAATACATAGGATTACCGAGTGAAAAACAATACATGGGCCGCGGTGTTTCCGCTTGTGCTACATGTGATGGTGCCTTTTTTAAAAATGTTGAAGTTGGTGTCGTCGGCGGTGGTGATACAGCTATGGAAGAAGCTAATTTTTTAACTCGGTTCGCTAGTAAAGTTTTTGTTATTCACAGAAACGAAAGTTTTAAAGCCTCTAAAATTATGCTCGAACGTGCAAAAAATAATCCTAAAATTGAGTTTATCATGAATTCAACTGTGGAAGAAGTTTTAGGTGATGGTAAAGCTGTCAATGCGATCAAACTTAAATCAACTAAGACTGGAGAAGTTATGACAAAGAATTTACAAGGTCTTTTCATTGCCATTGGTCATCAACCCAACACAAAAGTATTTAATGGACAGCTTGAATTAAATGATGTGGGATATATCAAAACAAAACCAGGGACAACATATACAAATATTGAAGGTGTATTTGCTTCTGGTGACGTTCAAGATCCTATTTACAGACAAGCAATCACGGCTGCGGGCACAGGCTGTATGGCAGCTATCGACTGTGAGAGATGGCTAGAAGCCCATGGAATTCATTAATTAAGGACACAATGACTAAAAAACTAAGCACTTCAGATCTTATTCGAAAAATTGAAAAATTAACGAAGCAAAGAATTGCTGGTCAAGAAGTTGTGGCGTTAGATCAATTTCGCGATGCTAAAAATAAAATTCAACCTACGACAATACTGGTTATAGAAGATGAAGAAACTCAAAGAAATTCACTAAAAAGAATTTTAGAATCGGATGGTTATCAAGTTAAGTTGGCCGCAGATTCGGCTGAATTGACATCAGTTTTGGATGAAGACCACGAAATTCATTTTATTATTATGGATGTAGGGCTTCCCTGGATTAATGGTTTTGAATTAGCCCAAATGATTAAAGAACATCGTGATCTTAAAAAAATACCCCTTGTATTTCTTTCGGGTCAATCGACTGACGAAGATTTGCAAAAAGCCCGCGAAGTTGGGGCGTCTGATTATATCAAAAAGCCTTTTGATATTGATAAATTAAAAACAAGAATTAAAGAAATTTTCGCTGAACAAAATAATAAATAAGTTATGAGCTTTTTTTCAGCTTCGGTTGCTGCTGAATGTAATTATTTAATAACAATGTCAGTTTGTTTTTTTGCTCAACCGATTGTTGTACAAAACGAATACGTTGAGTAATTCCGTCTCCGACGGTCTCGGCTTTTAATTGCACACGTGATATTAACGGATCAGATGACTTTTTATGAACTACAACTAAATCGAAAGTATTCCCATAAAAATCAAAAGGCACATGATCTTCTAATAGAGTACCAGTGAGTGAAATATTTTTTGAATAACTTCTGAATGACTTACCTTTTTGATTAATTAATAACACTTCAATTTTAAAAGCATGTCTTTCAGCGCGTCGATTGTAATGTTGAACTAGTTTTTTGAAATTCAAATCAACAGTCGTTGTATTTTTTAAAGGTAAATTTTCTAAAAGATTGCCGTCAAATTCTTGATCGACAACTTTAAAAGAAGTTTGAGATTCGGACTCAGTACTGATATTAGTCATCGATTTTGTGATTGATTTTTCTTTGGTTTCTTCTTTAAACTGTCCATTAAGGTCTTTCGGAAAAATAATTTTTCGGTTATCGTTGCTCAGAAACTCTTGTAGGGATTGCCAATTTTGCCAGCCTTCAGTCCAGATATAGTAGCGGGTCATATCTTTTTCAGTCATCTTTTGAATAGTAGACTGTAGTTTATCTAGCGATAAAGACTGAGACTGAATTTTAGTTAAGCTATCCAATATAATCCAAAACTTCATAGATCTTACTTTATCGGAATATTTATAGATTCTTTTAAGTCTAGGTTGTGCTTGTTAAAGTATGATAAAGAAGATTTCAAATTATAATTCTAGATATTTGTCTAGTAAACATTTAACAGTAAAATAGACATACTTAAGACATGAAAAAAATATTTATTATAATGTGTCTATTAGTCATAGCTTTTCCAGTTTTCGCAGCCCAATCTTTTGGTGTTTTGATGGTGGTTAAAGGTAGTGTTAAAATTTTAAAAAAAGATGATACATCGACAGATGCTAGAATCAGTTCAAAGGTCTTCCCAGAAGATACAGTTATTACAGGTAAGGACTCACGGGCGAAGATCGTAATGAGTGATCGAAATATTATCAATGTTTTGCCAGAAACTAAATTACGTATTGATCAATACATTAATAATGAAAAAGAAAAAAATGTGAGATTAAGTCTTATCCAAGGTAAAGTTAGAAATAACGTCGAACAGAAATATGACAATGAAAAAAATAGATTTGAAGTAAAAACAGCAACTGCTGTCGCAGGTGTACGCGGAACACAGTTTATTACAAGTTTTGATAAACAGACTAATAAAACTGAAATCGTTACCTTAAAAGGTGAAGTAGCTTTCCAAGGTTTAGATGCTACATCGAATAAGTTGACTGAACCTGTAGTTGTTAAAAAAGGCGAGACATCTCAGAATCAAGAAGCGGGCGCTCCGCCTGCTACACCAACACGAATTGATCCGATTGAACTTAAAAAAATCGAAAGTGAATCAGTTGTTCGCAAAGAGCCAGTACCTGGTTTAACACCAGAAGCAGGAACTGCTCAACAACCTTCCGCACCCGCTGCTGGTAATACACCTGCACCAACGGATGATGTAAAAACTGTTGTTGATGACATCAAAAAAGGTGGTGCTGATACGACATTAAATAATGCATTACCAGGAATTATTAACAAAACGCCAGCCAAGGTCATAGTTACTCCACAAAATTAAAACTGAAAGTGAATGTATTAAACATATGCTAAAAATAAGTTACATCTATGCATTGATTTTAGGACTTACATTCATATTTACTACGCAATCAAAAGCTCAGGTTGAAACATCTATGAGTCGTGCCGAAAGATTCTATAAATCTGGACAGTTTGAATCTTCGTTAGCAGTTCTAAAAAAGCTATCATCATCAGAAACTGAAGATAAATCTGATATTTATTATTTGATGGGGCTAAATTACTACAAAACTCAAAACTGTGAACAGGCTGAAAAACTTTTGGATCAAGTGACACGATCTGAAACTTCGCCGAAAGTTTCAAAAGCCTATCTATATTTAGGTCTTTGTCAGTATATTCGAAAAGAATATGATAAATCAGTGAACAGTCTGGAATTATCATTAGACACGTCAACAGATCCAAAACAAGATGCTCAAGTTGATAAAATTATCGAAAGAGTTTTGCAAGGACAAGCCCAAGCGGAAAAAAATAAATTAAAATACACATTAGGTTTTGGAACAACGTATGCTTACGATTCAAATGTTCTTAGTGTGGCGGAAACTGATAGAAGTCTAAAAGGTAATGTGCTGAATGTGGCAGTGTTTGGGTCATACAAAGTCTACTCCGATGAGACCAGCACTATAGAGCCTATTATATTTTTGTCAGATAATATAACCTATACGTCAAAGTTCGAAGAAAGTGATTATTTACAGTCGGCCGATGCGACACAGTTACTAATTTCAACTCCGTACAAGACAAAATTTGCAGAGGGAAGTAACGATATTTCATTCAATGCGGGATTATTCTTCTTGCCGAATGGTAACGAGCGACGCAAATTAGCCATTGAATCATTTTTTCTAAAAGAAAATTTGACCTATTACTTAAGTCCACAGAATACTTTAGCAGTTAAAATTGTTGGCGGCTATGATCATTCTGAAGTTGAATTCAGTGATCAAGAAGACAACCAAACAGCTTTAAAAATAGATTTTTCAATAGGCATTAGAAGGTATTTAGAAAAACCTAAAAATCATATGGTATCAGGAGATGTAGGATTTTTAATCAATGATGCTGAAGGCGATGATGCTAAATACAGAAAACTTTATGCAGCAATAGGATATTCCAAACCACAGTTTTATAAAACGAATGAAACGTTGAAAATAAATTATTATAAATCTGACTATATTAAATCAGAACTTAATCGTACGGATACAAATTATAATTTTTCATATTCACTAGCGGTAGATCTTACTGAAAGATTATCATTAAGCGGATCGGTGTCTTATTCAGAAAGTAAATCTACAGTTGACGAGTATCACTATTTTGATCACACAATAGGCTTACAACTGTTTTACGTCACACAATTCTAATTTTCTTAATTTAATTATTTTGTTTTATACTCACAAACACCATCCCAATCAGCATGGGGTGGTTCGTTGATAAAATCGACAGACCGTTTTAAGTAAAGCTCGCATAAGAAATTATTTGGTTTTTCTTTTAAAAGACTTTCAAAATCAAAACGTGATTCTGCAAAGTTTTTAGATTGAAACTTTTGTAATGCTGAATGGTATTTATCTAGAAAATTAAAATCCGTGAACAGTTCTTTTTCGTCTAATAAAACATATATTCTAACTGGTTTGGTTTTTCCTTTAACGCGCACTAAATCAGCCTCTTGAGCAATATATTCATTTTTGACTGCACTGTATGTTGCCTCTGAAATCAAGATTTTTGCGTCATAATTTTTAGTTAAACCTTCAAGACGTGAAGCTAAATTAACTTCATCTCCAATCACTGTATAACTTTGAATTTGATCTGAACCAATATTTCCTGCAACCATATAACCTGTATTTAAACCTATCCCGATTTTAATTTCTGGCCAACCACGCTTAGCAAAGTCCGTATTCAGTTTTCCCAAATGACTTAAACACTTCAAAGCGGCTTTGCAGGCCTTTTGCGGATGATCTGGGTAATTGATCGGTGCACCGAATAAAGCCATAATCGCATCACCCATAAACTTATCAATGGTTCCTTGGGTTCCAAAAATAGTTTCAGACATTGGGGTTAAATACTTATTTAGTAGTAAGGATAATTCTTGTGGATCCATTTTTTCTGAAAAATCTGTAAAGCTGCGAATATCAGAGAAGAAAACAGTCATATTTAATTTTTGACCTTTAAGCTGTAAATTATCCTGATTTTTTAAAATTTCGTTAACGATTTCTTTCGACACATACTTAGAAAATGTATTTTTAATCTCTTGAGATTTTCTAGTTTCAAAGAAATAAATATAAACAAGGTAAATAAAGTAGGTGATGGCTGTATTTAAAAAAAGTGTCGAAAGTAAACTAAACTGGATATTCATTTTAAAAAAGTATTCAGCGATAAAGTACATAGTCGCGTTAAGTACAGCGAACAAGCCTGAGGCTACAAGTAAGTTAGAGTATAAAAATGTTATAGTTAGTAATGTAATAGCTGCTAAAAGTGCAACAGCATAAAATAGAAAATCATTTTCAGACGTTTTCATAAAATTATTTTTAAAAAAGTTTTCCAGAACTGATAGATGCATTTCTGGCCCAGGGAAATTGACATTAACCGGAGTGTTTCTTAAATCATAAATAGCGGTAGCCGTTGCACCAAAGATGGCCGTTTTATTTTTTAAGTAGTCTAAACGCTTAACTTCGAAGGGTTTACCGTTTAGCTTTACTTCTATTTTTTCAGGATTGTTATACAAATCTCTTGCTGAAATGTAGGGTAAGCTATTCGTGCTACCATAGTAATTAACTTTGATTAAACCATTTTCATCAACAGGCACTGAATATAAAACTTTCTGTGAATCGATGCTAATAATGTTTAAATAATCTATAGCCTTTGTCTCTTTAACTTTTTCCAATTTAAAATAGGCTTGGTAATTATTAGCAGTCAAAAAACTTTGTAAAGCTAGTGAGGGAATATAGCTGGTATTCGTGCGATTTCCTGCGCGATAGACTAGTGGATAGTTTCTAACCACGCCATCCGTCATGTCTGGTTCAGAATTAAAGCTAGCAGTATATATTGCACTTTTTTGAATGACTTCAGTATTTGGAATCCAAGACGAATAATGCCGTATAAGTAAATTAGGAATATCTTTTTTAAACGCAGAAACTCGTTCTAATTCAGTCAGTCTTTTATACTTGCTGATGCTTTCAAGTATAGAGGCTGTCTGACTGAGGTTATCGACTAGAAACTGGTCATTTTTAGTTAGCCAAGTAGAACAGTAATTATAGACAGCGTAGTTAACTAATGTATTAAGTCTGTTTTCTTGATAAGAGCTAATGAACTTTAGGTTTTTAATTCGCATTTCTGTATTAAAGTCATGTGTTATAGATTTTTTAATGATATTAAATTTTTTATTCAGCGAGCTACTAAAATCAAGCTGTTCAAACTGATTATTTTCTTCGAGTTGTTTTTCAGACAGTGAATCATCATTATCATCGGTCACAACTTTTTGATCTAGAACGCTGATGATATCTTGCCCTTTGTTGAAAAGAAAAGCCTCCGTGTAGCAGTAATCTTGATAGGCTAAGGAATTCGTAATATTTTCATTACCGAATGTGCCCAATACTATTTTTGAATTATTCAGTTCGACTGTTTTAGCAAATTCTGAATCGATCTTTTGATTTTCTGATTCTGAAAAAATAATATCAAAACCTATAGTCTTGATTCCGCTAGCAAGCGCATTTTTTGTAATCTGGTTGATGACTTCGCGGCTCCAAGGCCATCTGCCAAGTTCTTGCACCGATTCTTCATCAATGGCTATCAGAATGGAATCACTTTTATTTAAATAAGAATCATCATTTTTTTTGTTTTTAAAAAAACCATCATAAATTTGATTATTAGTTCTTGTTAGCAAAGGTATTTGAACTTTGTGATCTTTAACTTGGATATAACCAAGCGTGCTGCCTAAAACAAGCAGCACTACTGATAAAATAAGTCCATAGTTGCGGATTTTCATTAACTGGCTTTGATGATATCTTTTTTAAGGACAAAAGGTAAAAAGCTTTTCAATGATTGTTTGTCTTGTTCTGTTTTGATGATGAATTTAAGGTTTGTCGCATTTTCAACTTTCGCGCTGATTTTAATTTTTCGATCTTGTTCTGTAGATTTATTAATCAGAACGACTTCGATTTCTTCATAAAAGAAATCGTCTGGAATCGGGCCTTTGACTTCACAGATAGCCATATCAAACTTTGATGTTTTAGATCTGTAGATATTGCCTTTTTTATTCATCAATACAATTTCATATAAAGATTTTTCAGCCATTAAAATTGTTCTTTCAACTTCTTTTTGTGTTTTAAGATCAGCGGGTTTCATTTTAATTGGACCTGATTGACTTTTATCTTGAGAAGGACTGTTCATCAAGTTCGTCATCGCAGAAAAAGGTGAATCGTTAGATTGAATAAAGTCACTCAGCTTTTTCCATGTTGGCCAATCTGATCGCCATACAAATAAATTTTTAATATCCTTAGATTTCATTTTCATGATCGCTAATTGCGCTTGATCAGAGGTCATCGCTTCAGTTTTCATTTTTGATTGTGGGTCATAGAAACACCATAAAACTTTGTTTTCCATGATCTTTTATCGGAAAATTCTTATTTTAAAACGAGTCTTAATTTTAAGTTTTAAGACCCGACGATAGGCTAGTTACTAGACTCTGCTTTTTCTTTTGCAGCAGCTTCTTCGGCTTTTTTGCGGGCTTCTTCAGCTAAACGTTTGGCCTCGGCAGCAGCTTCTTCAGCTTTTCGGCGTTCATTTTCTTCCGCCTGCTGTTTAATATTTTCTTTTGTATCTGCATTGGTAGTTTTTGTCAGAGTATTTAATTCTTTAAGTTTCTTTTGTAAAGCTTCATTTCTGCGTTCAGCACTGACTTCAGCAGCTGATTTTTCTATACCCTTTGAATTTTTGCCAACAGTTTCTTTGATCTGTTGACCACGAGCGTTTTGCAGTGCTTCTTCGGCTCGGTCACTTCTGATAACATCTTTGGCTTTTATTTTTTGTCCATTATGTTCTGCTTTGATTGGTGTAGATTCAACAGGGCTTTGTAGGGCTGAGCCTTCTGATTTTCGTTCAGGTGAAACTGTACTTGACCCAAATTTTGAATCTTTTTGTGGTTGTTTGTTATTTATAGACTGATCTTGCTTTTGTATTTGGATTATTTCTTTATCTGCTTCTATTTTAGAATCTGTTTTCGACTTAGCATCAGCTTCTTTAAAGACTTCGCGTTCTGATTTAATTTTTTCGATGTCTTCGCGGCTAAAGCTAGCGACTTCTATTTTTTTCTGAGAAGAAATAAACTGAATTTTTTGTTGCGGGCGAACTAATGCGCCACTGGCTTCAGAAACCTTTTCACCATCTGGCGAATTGATTCGAACATCAACGATACCTTCAGTCACTGATGTGCTAGAAAGACCTGATTCATAACCAACTGTGAATATTGTTCCGCGTACACCGGCAACTATACCAGGGGTTTTAACACGGTAAGTATTTTTTGTTCCGTCATACTTCTGACGAACAGTAGACTGAATTTTTCCGTAATCAATATTTAGTTCAACATTTTTTTTATTTTCTGCAGGTTTATAAATGTATTCACTGACTGAAACTTTTGTTTTTGGATAAATATCAATTTGGTTTGAATCGACTAAACGTATACGGGCTGCCGCATTCGAAGCTGTTTCAATCACGTCTAACTTATAAACTGCATCGTTATTTTGGGCTTTAACCTGTATTAATTTGTTATTTATAAGACGGTTGATGGTGACATCACCACGTATAAATACGAATTTTCCAGAAGCGATTTGTTCTGCATGGGCTGTTGTAAAAAAAGAAATAAAGATGGATACAAGAATAAAAATAGAGGACAGTTTCATAAGCACCCCTTAGCCTTACTGCTTAAATCTTACCTGAGAATTTAAAAACTATAAATTGATTGATAAATTTTCTAAAAATGAGACAGTAAATTGAACCATATTAAGAATTAACTTGTGAGGTTACATGAAAAATTCAACTGAATCAAAAACTGAACAAAATAGATCGCTTTCATTTATTGCCGCTTTGGCACTCGTTATAGGAACGATGATCGGTACCGGAGTATTTCTTAAAGCCGCTATCATGTCACAAACAGTCGGGTCATCGTACTGGGTTTTGGTAGCCTGGGTTGTAGCGGGGCTTTTGTCTTTAGCTGGTGCTCTAACATACGCTGAAATCGGGGCCTTATTTCCAAAAGCTGGCGGAGAGTATGTTTACTTAAAAGAAGGTTACGGCGAACTGATCTGTACCCCTAAAAGTGGACAGGTTAAAAAAGCCTCAAGAGATAAAACCTCGGTGTTCTACCGGGGTTTTTCCTTTTAATCCCCATTGTGGTCTGTCGTTATTGTAATAATTTATGTATTTATCAACTTGATTCTTAAGTTCTTCAAAGGTTTTACAATTTTTATAATCTAATTCATCTTTAAAGTGGCCAAAAAAGCTCTCGATCGGAGCATTATCTAAACAGTTCCCTCTTCTTGACATAGATTGTTTGATTTTATTCTTCTTCAACAATGATCGATAAGTTTGACTTGTGTAGTGTGCACCTTGGTCAGAATGTATAATCATTCTCTTCTTCTTTGCTATAGGAAGGTTGTTTAGAAAAATCGACAAGCCATTAATAACTAAACTTACATCAATATTTTTTGATATCGAATGCTGAACAATTTCTCTCGAACCCAGATCTTTAACAGCAGAAAGATAGGCTTTGTCCCCACTGTTGTAATTTAAATACGTTATGTCTGTAGAATAAACCTTTTCTGCTTTTTCAACTTTAAAGTTTTGGTTTAAAATATTAGGTAAAACTTCATGTTTAAAATTATTCAAAAAAATATGATTGGGTCTTTTCTTTCTAATCTGAGCTTTTAAATTATATTTTCTCATAATTCTTCTGATTTTCTTTAAATTAAATATAACTCCATAATCTCTAATGAGAAACATTCGTATTTTACGTGCACCAGCCTTGCCGCGCTTAAGGATGAAGACTTGCTGAATCAAATCTTCATCCTTATCAAAAGAACTTAAACTAAGCTTCTTAAACCACTTGTAAAAACTACTTCTCTTAATACCTGCGAATTTGCAAAGCTGTACTGTAGACAATGAGGAACAATTATCTTTTGCCTTGGCGATTATTTGATATTTTTCTTTTTGCTGTATTCTGATCCCAAGGCTCGTATCTTTTTTAAAAAATCATTCTCCGCTCGTAAATAGATGAGCTCTTCAGATTGTGATTTAAACTTCTTTCCGCTGGATGATCGACCTGATGCCCTAAGACCTCTGCGTTCCTCGTTTAACTTACTTGCACCATGCACCCTTGCGGCTTTAGACCACCTACCGATAGATTTTTTGGCATAATCTTTTTCAAAATCAGTAACATCAATGCCTGCAGCTATAAATATTTCTTTTGCCGGTGTTCCACTACTAAAGAGTTTCAAAGCTTTAATCTTAAACTCTTTAGTAAATCTAATATTTGAATCAGTTATTTTTTCAATATTAGTATTCTTTAAGTACTTACCTAAATTTCTTATCTTTCTAGTTCCCATCTTTCAATACCCCCAAACGAAAAAAGCCTCAACTTATTATAGTTGAGGCTTTTTTAACCTGTCCACTTTTAGGGGTACAGATCAAACTTGTGGCTTTTTTATACGGATGGCAAAGATTCCTGATTAGTTCACCGGGGACAATAGCTGCCTATGCAGTAGGGACTGCGACTTTTGCAGCTTCGTTTTTAAGTTTAGAAATGATTGGCGGCAGAACAGCATTAGCTATTTATGTAATTTTATTTTTCTCAGGCTTGAATTGTTTGAATGTGCAATTTGGTGGACGGCTACAAAGTGTAATGACTTTATTAAAAGTTTTAATGATTTTATTTATTATCGGCGGGGCTTTATTTTTTTCACCGACCGCTGGCTTACACAATATGGGTTCATGGACAGATGCTAATTTTCCCGGGTGGAGCGCATTTGGTGTAGCAATGCTTGCAGCACTGTGGGCCTATGATGGGTGGAATAATATGCCCATGGTCGCCGGAGAAATTAAAGAGCCACAGAAAAACATTCCACGAGCTTTAATTCTTGGTGTTTTATTTTTAGTTGGTCTTTATACTTTGATTCATTTTTGCTATTTTTACGCTTTACCATTTGCGGAAGTAGCTAGTTCAAGCTCATCAACATTGCCTGATGCATTACCTGTCGCTGCAAAAACAGCAGCTGCATTTATGGGGCAAAATGGAATCATGTTTTTAGGAATCGCGATGATGTTTTCGGCCGTTGGCGCAATGAACGGGTCTATTTTAACCAGTGCGCGTGTTCCTTATGCGATGTCTAAAGATAAATTATTCTTTTCATCATTGGGAAGTCTTCACAAAAAAACAAATTCGCCTTATATTTCAATTATTATTCAAGCTGTGTTGTCTGTGATTATGGCCTTGTCAGGTAGTTTTGATCAGCTGACTGACTATGTTGTTTTTGCATCATGGATTTTTTATGCCTTGGTGGCGTATTCACTATTTATTTTTAGAAAAAAATTACCAAATGTAAACAGACCCTATAAAACTTTGGGTTATCCCGTAGTGCCGATTATATTTATAATTTTAGCCAGCTTATTGTTGTTGAATACTCTGTGGACAAATACCCAATCATCAATTTACGGATTATTAATTATAGCTTTGGGAATTCCATTTTTCTATTTAATGAAAAAAAAGATAATAAAGATTTAACAGCTAAAATATAGCTGCTGAAATCTAAACTTTTAAACAGCTGACAAAGTGCCCAGTACTGGTTTGTTTTAATTCTGGTTTCTGTACGGTACAGTTTTTATCTGCGATCGGACAACGTGGATTAAAATAGCAACCTG
>JAYUQO010000275.1:0-2679 GCA_043756765.1 Bdellovibrio sp.
TATTATATCTATTTTTTTCATTCAGAATACCTTAATCTATCTTAACTAAAATTGTCTATTGGAGGAATAATAAAAATTTTAATGCTATCAATTATTTTAAGTTCTTTTTTGGGGTGCGCTTCGGCAAAACTCACTTCGCAATTTTCTGAACCTACATCAATTAAAAATAAAGCAATTGTTTACATTTACAGACTAAACACAAGCATACATTCTTTGAACCCAGATATTCCTGTTTTTTATTTGAACAGAAAAGAAGTTGGGCCACTAAATATAGGCGGCTATTATGCTCAATATGTTGATGAAGGCCCTGTTGAAATCAATTACAAAGAAAATGGTTTTTTATGGTTAGGCTATCTATTTCCAAGCAAAAAAATAAAAATTGAGGCTAAATCTGGAAAATCATATTTTGTTAAGTATGAAGTCGCATTAATGGGAACTTTTTTTGATTTTGTTCCTGCCGAATTTGGTGTGAGCGACATACAACGCACAAAACTATTAGTTCCATAAGGTAGGTCTAAGTTGAAAAATAAACTAATAAGATCTTTACTACCGATCTTACTTTTAAATGGCTGTGCCGCTTTTGGTGTTTTTGAATTAAGTGATCCACAAACTAAATTAGAGCAAGCCTATTACTTAATTCAAGAAGGTCGCAATTTACCAGCTATACGATTATTTAATGATGTCATCGAAATAGGCCGAAAAGAAAATAATCTAATTGTTCAAGCTCAGGGCTTTAACGGGTTAGGCGATGTTTATAAAATTCCAAAAGCTTATGGAGTACAAACTGAGAATGTATCTGATTTCAAAAAATCAGCTACTAATTTTAATGAAGCAGCAGAATTTTACTCAAAAGCCGGCTATCCTAAAAAAGCTGCGATGTCATACTTTGGAGCTGGTTGGTCTTCTGTCGTAGAAAAAAATTCTGTAGTTAAAGGCTGTGAATATTTTAAGTTGAGTGAAATTAGTTATGCTAAGCCAACCGAAAACAATGACGATACCGTCGGGTTTTTAGATGCTAAAAAAACATCGCTTCCGGATTTAATTAAATCTTTTAAAGAAGCCCATAAATGTAAATAAGATTTTTTACCTTATGCTTTATCAGAGCGACTGGAGCCTTCTGCCAATGGCCGCAAACCCTAAGCACGTGTTTGATCAAATGAAGAAGTTATCGGTCAGTAAAGCTAGCTTAAAGCTTGAAATAAATGAGTTAGGCAGCTCAAATAAAAATATAGTATCGGTTGATGATTTTAATTTATTCAAGCAAACGATCAAAGACTAACTCGGAAAAACTCTAGATCCGAATGGCTTAAAATACAGGGTAACCTCAGCTGTCCTTATCGATGATCAAGCTTAACGCACCCTTATTCAATGAGGAATGAATCCCCCAGGGCTACATTTTCACTCTAGAGCAACAATTTTGTTTACGACTTCTAAACTGAACCATTCTTTTGCAACCTTAAACAACAAAATCTCCGTTAATTTTTGAAAAATGGTACGTCTTGGATCAACATTATTCAGCTCAGGCCTAAGCGATTATTTTTGGGATTTAGATTCAACGGGTCGCATGCACGCACAATTTTGTTTCTGCCCATTCTCAACAACGGTTTCTGGTCAGTAATTTGTAAATAATTTTTTAGTAAATTTAAGCGATCGACTTGCGGACAATCGCTTAAATTTAATGCTAAGAGCTTTTCCGATATACTCTAAAATTTCTTTTAGGTAAATTTTTTAGTTACATCAGACTGCCCATTAAACGGGTTTTTCAATTATTAAAGAAATTTTCGTGGCTTTACCAAATTCATTTACAAATTATTTCGGGAAACAATCGACGCCGTGACCGTCATGCCTTTAACCGATTTAATTTGTAAGACCAGCTCCAGGTTTTGATCTTCGATGATCGTCAACTGTGTTTTGCGACTAACTGGCTTCGGCGTTACAAAAGAACATATATCATTCGTTACAGGCATAAGAACCGATTTTCCCAGAACATCTTTATATACGGGTTCGTACGGGGTAAGTTTCCACTCAGAAACTTCTCCCAATTTTTTACCTTGATCAAATAAGATGTGTGTCATGAAATTCCTTTTGAGAGTTATTAAAAAAGTTTCTAATTTTGAATCGGTCTCTTCATGGCTAGATTACAACTGGTTATTCAAATGTAAACTACAAATAACTACTTTTTAACGATCAAATCATCCGAGGTTATTCCGCGGATCATCTGGGTACCCGTTGCAATTTCGATTTGAGCAACAAGTTCTGTCTCATATTCAGTTGCTATCGATACGGCGCATCCTTTGCGTCCGGCGCGGCCTGTACGGCCGATGCGATGGATATAAATTTCCGCACTAGATGGCAAGTCATAATTAATTACGAGCTGTAAAATATCTATATCAATTCCCCGCGCAGCAACGTCCGTCGCCACAAGTACCTGTAACTTTCCGTTTCTAAATGCTTGCATCGTTGCATTACGCTCCACTTGCTTTAAATCTGCATGTAAAATCTGACAAGTTATTTTTTCATGCTTTAAGCGTATGCCGATTTCATCCACCGCTAATTTAGTACGGCAAAAAATCAAGGTGCAGGCGGATGGATGGCGCTTCAGAATGAAGATCAAATTTTCCATTTTTTGCGGTTTTTCAGCTGCATAAACAAATTGTTCAATTTGCAATTTGCTACTCT
>JAYUQO010000276.1:0-7057 GCA_043756765.1 Bdellovibrio sp.
AAAACAGGCAAAATTTTATCAAAAAATTTGGGTACCTTGGGTTAAAGATAAAAAAATTATTTCGACAGGCTATTGGCCGAGAAAAGTAGAACCATTTGAAATATGGGTCAAGCAATGGGCTAACGACCCAGAAGACTACTGGAATAAATATTTCGACGAAAAAATGCAGCCATATTTAAAAAGCATCGGCTGCGCCCTCTGACTTTAGCACTGCTGTCTTATCTAACTATTTAAAATTATTAGTTAATTTAGTTAAGCTTAATTATCAAATTGAACTAGCTTTATTATCATTGTTGACATATCAAATATGATATGTCATAGTAGATATATGTGGTTAGTCGAATTCGAAAGTTCTGCAGTAGAAAAAGAAGTTACTGCACTTATTAAATCTAAAAAACTGACCATTGAAGATCAGACTATTATTCATGCTTGGATTCAGCAAATTTCCGCGCATGGTCCAGAGTCTATTCGTGGAGATTTTAAATGGGTTGATCATGCTTTGCATGGTGAATGGGTTGGTTACAGATCTTCTGCGTTTTCAAATCGTGGACGAATTATTTATCGTATCGTAGATAAAAAAGTCGTTATTAAAATCGCTCGAATTACTGATGAGCATAATTATAAGAAAGGTTCTAAGAAATGAAAAAAGCATCTAAAAAACCTATTGATATTTTCAAGGCAGCTAAAACTACGGGTGACTTGATCAAAGCATTTCGCGCTAATTTTAACATTAAACAAGACGATATGGCTCATGCCTGCAAAATTTCGCAAGCTAACTTCTCTGCTATCGAGAAAAATCGTCGCGATGTTGGTCCACGTATCGCTTTAAAGCTTGCTGCCTTCATGGGGTTGAGCCCTGATGTTTTACTTTATCCGAATGGATATGAAGCTGAACCTGAATACAAAGAAGTCCGTGTGCGCTTTGCTTCTTTGGTTACTGTCGCTGCTAAAGGGAAGCATGGTTGAAATTAGACATTTATCCGTAACCGTAAAAAACCCTGAAAGAGCGGCAAAAGCTTTGGCAGAAATGTCTGGTGGAAATGCCGAGCCATTTATTTCTAAAAATATGCCTGGTGCTTGGGTTTGTATTTGGGAGAGGTCTGCAAATCGTTTGGTCGAATTTTTACCAGATGGATATTTAATGCACGCAACGGATTACGGCGCAGATTTTAAAAAGATGGATTTCAATATGAATTACAAATCAACTCACTTCCAGCTTGAGGTTAGTAACGCATTGGATGCGATTAAGTTAGTTGCTGAAAAGTATAAATTTCGTCATGCGTTCAGGCCCAGTCGCGGTGGTCCATTATATGATGTATGGTTTGAAGATCAGTTTCTGATTGAGTTTACATCTGATGAAATTCGTAAATTAAGTCAGATTTTTTAGTTTGCTTAAAGTTAAATAACTGAAATTATTGATTTGTAGCCAGGAAATGTCTACCTACCACATTTTCCAATAAACCTATCTCGCCAATCCTAAATCTGAAGAAAGCTGTTGGGCTCGCTCTTGGGACTGCTTGGGATCTGTCGATCTTAAAATCGCTGATGGATGCCATGAGATAATAATTTTTTCAGCGTAGGGTGATCCGTAAATAATTTTTCCGCGTTCTTCTGAAATTTTCGGCAAGCGCCCCAGAACTGCCGTTGCAGCAGTGGCACCTAAAGCGATAATTATTTTTGGTTTAATTTGCGCTATTTCAGCTTCCAGCCAAGGTTTACAAGCGTGCATATTGCTGCCTGTTGGTTTTTGATGAAGACGAGTCTTATTATGCGGAACCCATTTGAAATGTTTAACGGCGTTCGTTAAATAAATTTTTTCTCTGTCTAATTGGGCATCTCGTAAAGCTTGATTTAAAATTTCACCCGCACGTCCTACGAATGGTAAACCTGCTAAATCTTCTTGGTCACCGGGTTGTTCACCAACAATCATAATTTCAGCGTCTTTGGGGCCAGTTCCGAAAACAACTTGTGTAGCGTCTTTGTAAAGCGGGCAGGCCTGACAAGATTTAATATCTATTTTAAGTTCATCAATCGATTTATTTAAAGAAACAACAGCTGCTTGATTTTGATTTTTCGCCATTTCTTGCAATCGTTGGGGGGCTTCCCGAATTAGATCTCTGATTAAAGCTGTTTCCGGCATACTTGACCAATATTTTGGGGACATTTCAGATTTCATCATTTTAACTTTTATTCGTGATGGATTAAAAATAGATTTATAATATGTTTTCCAGATTTCATCCCAGCCATCTTGAATTTGAAAATCATTTTGCTGCATACCCGGACCAAAAGTTAATTTTTTTAAATCCCAATGGGCTGATTCATCCGGTGTAAAAATCGACCACCGTTTGTCGCCAAAGCGCCGTGCAAAAAATGGAGTACCTGGTTTAATAATAAGATGTTCAGGTTTGTGCCAGGCTACGTAAGTGTCTTCATCGTTGATAATTACTTTTTTGAAGCGTACAAAAGCATGCAGTTTGTGAATGTCTTTACGAATAGAACCCACTAAATTTTCTGCTCGACTAATATCTGCATCAATTGTGATATTCATCAAATTAGAATTTTCAAAATTAAGGCGATAAAGAATACGATAAAGTAATTCCCAGCGGTCAGTATCTTTAGCGTAGCTGACAGTTTCGGCCATTTTTATAAATTCCGCAGGCACTTTAATTTGTGTAGTCGTAGTGCTTATTGGATCGTTAGTTTTTTGAGACTTTTTATCTGAATCATTAAAGTGGGCAAATAAAGAAATTGTTTCATCAGACCACTGAATTTCATGAGGGGGCGTGTTTTGCAAAGCCAATTCACGAGCTACAGACCTCCAACCTTCAAATGTTTTTTCAAACTGGACTTGAATCATGAAGCTGCCACTGGAATTGAATCGAACAATGAAAGCTGCAGAGCTTTAGGTTTTAAACGCTCTTTAAGATTTTCTGTGTCTATTAAAAAAACATTAGGATTGTGATCAGCAGTAATAACGAAAAATTTTGCTCTGGCTAAAGTCACATTCATTTTCTTTAAATCTAAAAATGTAATTTTATGAAAGCGTCGAAGTTTCATAATTTTTTCAACACTGCCGACACCTATGCCGGGGATTCGTAACAATGCATTTCTGGGTGCTGTATTAACGTCTATAGGAAAACTTTCTCGGTGATTAATGGCCCACGCTGTTTTTGGATCAATATCTAAGGCTAAATTAGGTTCTGCTGTACTTACTAATTCTTGGGCTTTAAAGCCATAAAATCTTAATAGCCAATCAGCTTGGTACAGTCTATTTTCACGAATTAAAGAAGGCTTTTCTGCTGGCAATAAAGCATCTGCATTCGGAATAGGGCTGTAAGCCGAATAGTAAACTCGTCTTAAAGAAAACTGACTATAAAGATCTTCTGCTGTTGTTAAAATTTTTGCATCAGGGCTGGCCGTCGCACCCACTATCATTTGTGTCGTTTGTCCTGCTGGAGCAAATTTAGGTGTAGATTTAATATGTTTTGCAGTGTCTTTTAACTCGATCAATTTATCTGAAATTTGATTCATTGCAGTTGTTGCAGCTTTAATAGTTTTAGCAGGTGCTAATGTATCAAGATCAGCTTGTTGGGGCATTTCAATGTTCGCACTAATACGATCGGCCCATTTACCAGCTTCTTCAATTAATTCTTGAGACGAACCAGCAACAACTTTTAAGTGAATATAACCATTGAATTTATGAACTTCACGAAGGCCCTTAGCAACACGAATTAATAATTCCATTGTCGCATCTGAACTATCGACGATTCCAGAACTTAAAAAAAGACCTTCGATATAATTTCGTCGGTAAAATTCTAAAGTTAACCAAATAACTTCTTCCGGAGTAAAACGCGCCCGCTTCACATCACTTGAAACGCGATTGATGCAGAACTTACAATCATAAATACAAAAATTAGTGAGCAGTATTTTAAGTAAACTAATGCAACGACCATCTGGTGTATAACTATGACAAATACCCATGCCTTCGGCGTTACCCATACCATTAGGATCTCGTTTGCGATTACCGCCACTGCTCGAGCACGAAGCATCGTATTTTGCAGCATCGGCTAAGATAGCTAGTTTCTTCTGCAACTGTGTTGGTGATGGTGCATTTTCAGTCATAATTTACATATTATATACATATATCAAAAAGGACAATATAATTGATTCAAAATGGTCTGGTTAGTCATTGTCATTTCACAAACAGCAGCCACAATAAGATTTAATATAAGTAATATATTAGTTAATTTTAAAAAGTAGGACCCTATTAAATCATTTGAAGACCTAAATCTATCTAAAGAAATTATGCAGGCTATTTCTGAAATTAATTTTACAGAAATGACTGATGTGCAGTCGCAATGTATACCGTTGTTATTAGCGGGTCGTGATTTAATCGGACAGTCAAAAACGGGCAGTGGTAAAACCGCTGCATTCGTGATTCCGATTTTGCAAAAAATGGATATTAAAAATCGTCAGCCGCAGGCTTTAATTCTTTGCCCAACCAGAGAACTTTGTGATCAGGTTTTAAAACAAGCCCAAGTATTTTCAAAACATATGCGTGATTTTAAAATCGCACAGCTAATTGGTGGAAGGCCTATGGCTGAACAATCCAACGCTTTGTCTAGCGGAGTTCACTTAATCGTGGGCACCCCAGGACGAACACGAGAACATTTTAATAACCGAAGCTTTAAAACACAAAATATAAAAATGATTGTCTTAGATGAAGCTGATCGTTTATTAGATGATGCTTTTGCTGAAGAGATCACTTCGATTATGGATTCATTACCTAAAGACAGACAAAGCATTTTTTTTTCGGCCACATTTCCTGAAGTGATGAATGATTTAAGTCAAAAATATCAAAACAATCCTGAAAAAATTACGATTAAAGAAACTGAAAGTAGTAAATTACAAATAGAACAATTTATTTATTCAGCAGAAAAACCAGAAAAAATGGAAAGCTTGATGCACATTCTGAAGAAGCATCCATCGAAATGCACTTTGATTTTTTGCCGCACTAAAATGGCGGTGGATGAAATCGGAAAACGTTTGAAGCAAGAAAAAATGTCCTGTGAAATCTTACATGCTGACTTAAAACAAAAAGACCGTGACGCAACAACACTGGCATTTAGAAATGGAAAATTACAAGTCCTTGTAGCTACCGATGTTGCTGCACGCGGGATCGATGTTGATATATTACAATTGGTTATTAATTTTGATTTACCACCAAGTACAGAAATTTATATTCACCGTATTGGCCGCACGGGTCGTGCCGGACGCACAGGTTGTGCTGTATCAATTGCCACAGAATATGAAACAGATTTAGTCGCACAAATTGAAGCTGCAACAGATGTTAAAATGATTCGTAAAAAACTAGAGCGAAGTTAAGCAAGTTTTTGATTGTCATAATAGATTCTACCTAAAACTAAGTTAGCAGCAATGCTGCCAGATTTTAAAGCCCCGTTAATAGATGGATTAGCTAAATGATCACCACAGTAAACCACATCATCTACAATTTCAGCATAAGTATTTAAAATATCCGAAGCAGGTAGAGCTTTCGCTACGAAAGTTTTTGTAACAAATTTAAAATCAGCATCTTTAAATATTTGACCTAATTGAGATTGAATTTCTTCAGTTGTTGTCGTGCCACTTTCTAGCACTGAAACACTAATAAGATCTTCATCTGATCTTGAATAATTCGGATTAACCTGACTTAAATTCACGACATGATTAATTTTAAGATTTAAAGTTTCAGGAATTAATACAATCCATTTATGCGACAATGATTTCGTTGATTTTGAAACACTGAAATAGTACGTAGTTGCTGTATTATAGCTTCTATCTAAAGATTGTGTGTCAAAAGCACAGACAACTTGTTCAGTTTTAATCTTTTCATATTGATCTGTAATAACTAATTTTGAATTCCATGAAACAACGTCTGTATTAAGTCTGATGTTGCTTACGAATGGTTCGGCTATTTTTTCAGGTAAACTTTGAATGCCGTATTCTGGCAACGTGACACGACCTACAAGAAAATTTTTGAATAAAAATAAAAAATAGTCAGAATCGTAAGTTAATTTTTTATCTAAAAAAACCCCTGAAAAAAATGGTTGTAAAAAATGATCGGCAAACGACTGACTGAAATTTAAACTCTTTAATAGATCATTTGTTGTCTGTTTATTATTTTTTAATTGATTTTTAAATATTGACTGGAAAGTTAATTTAAATAATGAAATATAATCTTTTAAATGAACAGAGCTATTGCTTAATGTTTGAATTACGGCTGACAAATGACAAAATGGATTAGCCAGTAAATTAAAATTTTTTCCATCGTATATCAAGGCGCCAGAATTAAATTTATGCAGCTTTAAATCATGATCAAGATCAAAGTTTTTAAGCTCTTCGTATGAAGACAGGACAGTTTGAAAACCCTGGTCGATAATGTAGGTATTGTTGTAAACGGTTGATTGTAAACGGCCACCTGCATGAGAATTCTTATCCAAAACTAGAATTTTTTTTCCAGCTTTACTTAAGTTATGGGCACAAGATAAACCAGCTAAACCAGCACCGATTATTACGCAATCATATTTCATATGTCTGTAACAGTCGCATGGATTAAGCTAACTACCAAGTGATAGTCGTTTTTTGTCTAGCTGATGTGACATCGAATGTATTGCGCTTGAAGTCGAAAATGATCAATAATTAAGATTTGGTAAGCATGGATTTTAGGTTTGATTTCAGGTCAAAATATGCCAATATCGACGAAACTTTCTTACCTAGGCTGTGTGTATGATTGATACTCAAATAGAAAATTTCAATGTTCCTCAAGTCACGACTTTGACTTCGATCAATACAGAACCCCCATTTACAATCCCCCATTATCAAAAAGAATTAAGAAAATATTTACCTCAAGATATCCTTCGTCGAACTCCGTGGAGACTTCTTTATCCTGCTGTATACATCAGCTTAAACGTCAGCTTAGTGGCAGCGGTATTAATGTTAGAACTTCCGTGGTTCGCAAAATTGATTGCTGGAATTATTATCGGTATAGCTAATACGG
>JAYUQO010000277.1:0-20384 GCA_043756765.1 Bdellovibrio sp.
TCATATTGCATGAAAACCAAATTCCATATTTCAACGAAACGATCTTCTCCGGCAACGATTCCTTTGAAAGGATCAGATTCTCGGCCGGCTTTTGGACCATGATCGTAAAAAATTTCAGAACACGGCCCGCAAGGGCCCACATCACCCATACGCCAGAAATTATCTTTTTCACCTAATCTAAAAATACGATCTAATGGCACGCCTTCTTGCTTGTGCCAAATATCTGCGGCTTCATCGTCATCTTTGAAAACCGTGACATATAATTTTTCTTTAGGAATTTTTAAATCTTTGGTCAAAAATTCCCAAGCATAGTGAATCGCATCTTTTTTAAAGTAATCACCGAATGAAAAATTACCTAACATTTCAAAAAAAGTATGATGACGGGCAGTAAAGCCCACATTATCAAGGTCGTTGTGTTTTCCGCCAGCACGAACGCACTTCTGTGAAGTCACAGCTTTGGTGTAGTTTCTTTTTTCTAAACCTAAAAATAAATTTTTAAACTGGTTCATACCAGCGTTGGTAAATAGTAAAGTAGGATCATTTTCAGGAATCAAGCTAGAGCTAGCAACAACTTCATGCTGGTTCTTTTTAAAATAGTTGATAAATGCGCTACGAACTTCAGAATTTTTCATCATATTACCTTACGATTACCTTTAAAATTAAATGTATATTTGCTCTTGTTATTCAATCCGTATTAACTATAATAAAAACAGATGCAAACAGCAAGAGGTGTATGAACACTTTAAATGTAAAATACGGTCCATTTTCTCCTCAAGAACTTGATCTCATTCTAAAGTGGATGCAGAAGAATGAAGTCGTCTTTCAAATGATCAAAGACGAAAATAGTGAAAATCAGTTTCAACGAAATGACCCCGCAAATATGTTGGCTAGAACTGAATTAAGAACAGACGTCTATTTAGCCCAAATTTTCTATCTGGTTGTGGATTTTGACACTGAAGCCCTTAAAAAACAGTTTGAAGATCGATTTATTCATAAAACCGAAGTTATTCCTATTTGGTTATCCCGATTAACCCAGCCTTTGACCGATGCGGAAAGCTTAGACAAAGCCTCTTCTAAAAAACGTTTTTGGGCTACTGTGTTGATCGTGATATGGTTGGCAACCTTCGCAATTTCCTATATTTTCAATGACTAATCGTTCGATTAAAATAATGGGGGTTGTTTATGTTTGAATTTGGTCTTTTTGGAACTATTGGAATTGTTTTTTTCTTAGCTATCGTTGGTGGTCTTTTCACAGCCATCAATCAAGGGACAATTGGCGTGATTACGATGTTCGGTAAATACCGCCGTATTATGTATCCGGGATTAAATGTTAAAATTCCTTTTCTTGAGGTCGTCTTCAGACGTGTTTCAATTCAAAATCAATCTGTTGAATTACAATTTCAAGCGATCACGCAAGATCAGGCCAATGTAAACTTTAAAGCTATGTTGTTGTATTCTGTGATCGATCAACGTGAAGACACAATTAAAGATGTGGCTTTTAAATTTATTGATTTCGGGTCGTTGATGCAAACCTTAAACCGCACGGTTGAAGGCAGTGTTCGCGGAATCGTTGCCATGAAAAGACAAAATGAAATTTTATCTTTACGTAAAGACATTGTGAACACAGTGAAAGATCAATTAGACGAAGATTTAAAATCGTGGGGCTATCATCTGATTGATATGCAATTAAATGATATTACTTTTGATGAAACAATTATGGCCTCAATGGCGCAAGTTGTGGCTTCAAGTAATTTGCGTTCTGCCGCAGAAAACGAAGCTCTTGCACAAATGATTAAAATTACTAAAGCTGCCGAAGCAGAAGGTTTGGCTATTCAGATCTCTGCAGAAGCAGAAAAAAATGCAGCTAAACTGCGTGGTGAAGGTGTGGCGCTATTTCGTGCAGAAGTTGCCCGTGGTATGTCAAAAGCAGCTGATGAAATGAAACTAGCAGGTCTTGATAGCTCATTTATTTTATTTTCAATGTGGACAGATGCCATTAAACATTTCGCTGAAACAGGAAAAGGAAATACAATTTTTCTTGATGGATCTAGCGAAGGTTTAGAAAAAACAATGAAACAAATGATGTCGTTATCAAATTTAAAAACAATTCAGAAGTAATTAACACTAGAAATAAACAATAAAATAATAAAAAAATATGAACACATCAAAAAATAATCCTAAAGGTCAACCTGTCGAAGCGGCTAATTTTCTAAAGCAAATCATCGAAAAAGATATTGCTGCGGGTAAACCCAATGTTGTAACAAGGTTTCCGCCTGAACCGAATGGGTACTTACATTTAGGACATGCTAAATCAATTTGTTTGAATTTTGGTTTGGCTAATGACTACAATGGTCGCTGTCATTTAAGATTCGACGATACAAATCCTGAAACTGAAGATGTTGAATATGTGAATTCAATTCAAGACGACGTAAAATGGTTGGGTTTTGATTGGGGAAAACATCTTTATTTTGCCTCTGATTATTTTGAACAACTTTACAGTTGGGCAGTTCATTTGATCGAAAATAATAAAGCTTATGTGTGTTCACTGAATGAAGAAGAACTTCGAAAGTACCGCGGTGATTTTACAAATCCAGGAAAAGAATCACCTTACCGCAATAGAACTGTGGCTGAAAATTTAGATTTATTCAAACGCATGCGTGCTGGTGAATTTAAAGAGGGCGAACACGTCCTTCGTGCCAAGATAGACATGAAATCGCCTAACATGAATATGCGTGATCCACTATTATATCGCATTCGCAAAGTGAAGCATCACAGAACGGGTGATACATGGTGTATTTACCCGATGTATGATTATGCTCATCCATTGTCAGATGCGATCGAACATGTGACTCACTCAATCTGCACTCTTGAATTCCAAGATCACCGACCTTTTTATGACTGGTGTATTGAAAACCTACCGGTTCCTGCTCAGCCTAAACAATATGAATTCGCACGTATGAACATGACATATTTAGTCATGAGTAAGCGTAAATTATTACAACTTGTGAAAGAAAATTACGTGATGGGTTGGGATGATCCACGAATGCCAACAATTTCTGGAATTCGTAGACGCGGTTATTTGCCTGAATCAATTCATTTATTCGCAAAACGTATTGGCGTAGCAAAGGCTGAAAGTTTAATCGATTACGATATTTTAGAAAACTGCGTGCGTGAAAACCTAGATGATGTTTCACATCGTGCAATGGCTGTTTTAAATCCGATTAAAGTTGTGATTGATAATTTACCGGCAGGGCACAAAGAAGAAATCGAAACTTCGGTGCATCCTAAAAAAGTTGAACTAGGAAAACGTAAATTATCTTTCACTAAAGAAGTTTACATTGATGCGGCTGATTTCATGGAAAACCCAACCGATGATTTTTTTAGACTAGCACCAGGTAAAGAAGTCCGTCTTCGTAATGCCTACGTGATTAAATGTAAAGAAGTCATCAAAGACGCTGCAGGAAAAATCACAGAACTACGCTGCGATTATGACGTTGTGACATTAGGTGGAAAACCCACAGCTGACGGTCGTAAGATTAAAGGCATTGTGCACTGGGTGTCAGCCACTGATTGCATAGATGCAGAAGTCAGATTGTATGGTCGATTATTTTCTGTTGAAAATCCTGAAGATACTGTTGATGGCAAAGATTTTAAATCTAATTTAAATGCTAATTCTTTAACTGTGATCAAGAATGCCAAGTTAGAAAAAAGTTTAGCTGACGCAAAAATTGAAAACCGCTATCAATTTGAACGTGTGGGTTATTTCTGCTTAGATCACAAAGATTCTACACCAGGAAAATTAGTTTTTAACAAAGTCGTTGATTTAGCGAGCAGTCATTAAGGATTATTAAATAGTGATGACAAAACAAAAACTCAATACTTTATTTGTAACTTTTTTCGGAGTCGGTTTTTCGCCGAAGGCTCCGGGAACGTTTGGCACTTTAGCAACGATTCCGCTTTGGTTTTTAGTTTCAAAATTTCATATTATTTTTTATATGCTTTTTACCTTTGCTTTAGTAATCGCTGGGATATTCGCGTCTCAGTATTATGAAAGCTACACTCACAAACACGATTCAAAAGAAATCGTCATTGATGAAGTCGCGGGTTTTTTAATTGTGATGATGTGGTTACCGATCACATGGCAAAGTGTCGTCATTGGTTTTGTGTTATTTCGATTTTTTGATATTGTAAAACCTGGACCTATAAAAATGCTGGATCAAAAAGTAAAAGGCGGAGTCGGTGTGATGATTGATGATGTCGCTGCTGGAATTATTTGCAATTTAATACTCCAAATCGTTTATAATCAAACTTCATGGCTTGGGGCGCAAATCCAGACCTTCTAAAAAAAATTATTGATGATATGAAAATTCTATGTAACTTTATATGTAAATTATATGAAAGTTACAAACCTTGTGCAACAAAAAGATCCAAAGCTTACGCAGACTGAAATTGAATCCCTGATTCAACAACAGCTGCTAAATACCATCGACGTTCTTCGTGACAAGAACTTCATGGTGGGGTTTGCTGAAAGCTGTACGGGTGGACTTTTGTCTAGTTTGATGACCACACAATCGGGTGTTTCAGATGTTTTCTGGGGTTCGGTTATTAGTTATTCAAACGAAGCTAAAGTAGAATTTTTGAATGTGAATTCTGATATTTTAAAAACACACGGAGCAGTCAGTGCTGCTTGTGCCAAAGAAATGTCTGAAGGTCTTCTTCTAAAAATGAAAACTGAAAAAGTTCATCAAGGGTATAGAACAGTATCAATCACTGGGATTGCCGGTCCGAAAGGCGGATCAATCGATAAGCCAGTGGGCACTGTGTTTATATCTTGTAGTGGTTTGCAGATTGCAACTCAAGTATTTCAACACGAATTCGCGAACGTTAACAGACAACAGATTCAGTACGCCGCTGTATTAGCAGCGCTGAAACATTTGTCAGATAGTTTACAGTAAATAGATTAAGAATTAAAAAAGTTAAAATAAATGTAATACAAAATGCAATACTAAGGAGAAACCCAATGGCTACACAAAACACAACAATGAATCACGATCCTAAAGCTCAAGCAGAAAAATTAAAAGCTTTAGAATTAGCTGTATCAACGATTGAAAAACAATTCGGTAAAGGTTCTATCATGCGCCTTGGAACAGGTGATTCTTTGGGTAAAGATATTGAAATCATCCCAACAGGTTCATTGTCTTTAGATATCGCTCTAGGCATTGGTGGATATCCTAAAGGACGTATCATTGAAATATTTGGCCCAGAATCTTCTGGTAAAACAACTTTAGCATTATCAGCTATTGCTCAAGCACAGAAAAAAGGTGGCGTTGTTGCATTCGTCGATGCGGAACATGCTTTGGATGTAAACTACGCTCGTAAATTAGGTGTTAACGTTGAAGATCTTTTAATTTCTCAACCAGACACTGGTGAACAAGCTTTAGAAATTACAGAAACACTTGTTCGTTCAGGCGCTATTGACGTATTGATTATCGATTCAGTGGCTGCATTAGTTCCGCGTGCAGAAATCGAAGGCGACATGGGTGATTCACACATGGGTTTGCAAGCCCGTTTAATGTCACAAGCTTTACGTAAATTAACAGCGGCGATCAGCCGATCTAAAACTCTGGTTATTTTCATCAATCAAATTCGTATGAAAATTGGTGTGATGTTTGGTAACCCTGAAACAACAACAGGTGGTAATGCACTTAAGTTTTATTCTACTGTACGCTTAGATGTACGTCGTATCGGTGCCATTAAAAATGGTGAAGAGGTCGTTGGTAACAGGACAGCGGTTAAAGTCGTCAAAAATAAAATGGCTCCGCCATTTACAAAAGTTGAATTTGATTTAATGTACGGCGAAGGTATTTCTGAAGAAGGCGATATCTTAGATCTTTCGGTGACTGCAAACATGGTTGAAAAAGCGGGTGCATGGTATTCATATAAAGGTGAACGTTTAGGTCAAGGTCGCGATCAAGCTAAAGAATTCTTAAAAGTTAACGTGGCTATCAAGGAAGAATTACGCAAAGCCATCTTAAGCAAAAACGGAATCGGCCAATTACTTTTAACAGCGGATATGTCAGATGCTGTTGCTGATGAAGCTTCAGTTGAATTAGATCAACCAAAGAAAAGTAAAAAAGCTAAAGAAGCTGTAGTTGCTGCAGCGACAACAAAAGAAAAATTGAATTAGTTTTAAATTCGTTTGATCTATTTGATTTATCGAATGACAAAAGCCTTAGGTTTTAAAGACCTAGGGCTTTTTTTATATCCGTTGCTAATTCATGAGGTTCAGCATTTGGGGCATAACGATTTATAACTTCGCCGTCACGACCTACTAAAAATTTAGTGAAATTCCATTTTATCAATTCAGTGCCCAAAATACCTTTTGCATTTTCTTTCAAAAACTGAAAAGTAGGTTCAGCTTTAGCACCATTCACATCGACTTTAGACATAATCGGGAAAGTAACCCCGAAATTGAGCTGACAAAATGATTGAATTTCTAAATCTGAACCTGGTTCTTGGGCTCCGAATTGATTACAAGGAAAGCCTAAAATCACCAGTCCGTCGTTTTTAAATTTTTGATAAAGCTCTTCTAAGCCTTTATATTGTGGAGTAAACCCGCATTGACTAGCTACATTAACAATCAAAACAGCCTTGCCTTTATACTGATCTAGATTGTGGTCCTGACTTTTAGCATTTTTAACTGTGAAATCGTGTAATTTTTTAGACATAAGCTCCTCATAAATAGAAACTATTATACCATCGAAATTATGACTAGATAGCGTAAAATGATTATTTTTTTGCTATATTGTAGCAATGCTTTAAAATCGGGGAGTCTATGTCGTTAAATACAAATCATAATAACATTTTAGCTAACAACGTGACTGGCAAATCTATTAGTAATTTAACTAGAAACCCAAACTTGTCTGCGCCAAAAATTGATCGTTCATCGACAAACGAAATCCAAACTAAATTTGGCGAGCAGTGGTGGACAGGAGCTCATCCTGAGAAGACTGTTGGTTTTAATAAAGTTAAAAACTATTTAGCAGCACTGCCGTTAATTAATTTAGACATTTGCACCAGACAAGATGTTTTGGACTATTTCAATAATTCGTGGACACTGACTGAGATTTTATTTTCAAGTTTAAAACATGAATCAACGTACACTCGTCCTCCGTATCATCAGTTAAGACACCCACTTTTATTTTACTACGGGCACCCTGCTGTTCTGTATTTAAATAAACTGCGTTTAGCAGGTCTTGTGGATAAACCTGTGGATTTATACCTAGAAAAAGTTTTAGAAACTGGCGTTGATGAAATGAGCTGGGACGACATGGCTAAAAATGAAATGGAATGGCCGTCAGTTGCTGATGTAAAAAGCTATCGCCAAAAAATTTATGATATCGTCATTGATGTTATTCAAACTCATCCTGATTTAGATTTAACTGCTAGACAGAAATCTAAAACTAAATTAAATCTTGATCATCCGCTGTGGTCTTTATTTATGGGTTTTGAACATGAAAAAATTCATTTTGAAACATCAAGTGTTCTGATGCGTGAATTACCAATCGAACTTGTTGAAACTCCAAAGTATTGGGCACCACTATTTAGACCGATAGCTAGTTTCGATAAACCATCTGTGGATAAAAATAATGAAACCAGTAATCAATGGATCAATATTAAAGGCGAAAGAATATCTTACGGTAAAACCAAAGATATTCCTAGTTATGGTTGGGATAATGCATACGGAATCAGAAAAAATGAAACATCTGATTTTCAGATCACCCAAAAATTAATTTCAAATAAAGATTACTACGAATTTGTTTCTACAGGGGCCTACCAGCAAGACAAGTACTGGCAAAGTGAAGGGCAAATGTGGAGAAAATTCCGCAATACAAAACGACCTACATTTTGGGTAGCCTATGGACCAGAAGGTTTGCATGATTATAAACTTCGAACAATTTTTGAAATTATTGATATGCCGTGGGATTGGCCAGCAGAGGTCAATTTTCATGAAGCCCAAGCTTACTGCCGTTGGCAACAAGAAAAAGATCAGTCGAAACTACACTACAGGTTGATTACAGAAGCTGAACACGTGACTTTAAGAAAAAATTTAACAACAGATGATGTTCTTCAAAAAAGTTCATATTCAGGCACACATTCTCTAAGTGAAAATCACAAACATCAATTTAATTTTAATTTTCAGTATTCATCAGCGTCTGCAGTTGATGAATATTCAACTGTGATCACTGATAAAAACAATCAGCTGCAAAAAGTTTATGATCTGTTTGGTAATGTGTGGCAGTGGGCTGAAGATCAGTTCAATCCACTGAATGAATTTCAGATTCATAAATTGTATGATGATTTTTCAACACCGTGCTTTGATGGCAAACATCAAATGATTTTAGGTGGTAGTTTTATCAGTTGTGGGCACGAAGCCAGTCAGTACGCGAGGTTTCACTTTAGACCGCATTTTTTTCAGCATGCAGGTTTTAGAATCGCAGCGACATTGAACGGATCAACTGATAATTCTGCAATCAAATTAAAAAAAGATGATAATTACATTCATCCCCAGCGTACGCACGTGCTGGATCAAACTAAAAATGAAAACTGGTGGAAACAGATTCAACAACCATTAGAAATGTCGACTGCAGAAATTAATCATGTTTATCAAACCACAAGTCAGTTTGTGACTAGTTTTGAAAACCATAGAAAAACAGCTGTGTCCGCAATGGGAACTGCGTTAGATCCCGTGACAAACGATATTAAAAACAATTTTACTTTGGCCTATCAGACATCTAAAAATTTTCCTGAAAATCCAGAAAATTTTGACAAACTAGTTCAGTTTATTTCATCAGAAGTTCTTGAATCAGGTCAGCAACCAGGCCATCCGAATTACATGGCCTATGTAGCAGGTGCAGCTAACCCACTGAGTGCGCCAGCACAAGCCATCGCTCTAACCATGAATCAATTCACGGGGCACTATGGATTATCCCCAGGCTTAGTCACACTAGAAATGGAAGTCATTAAATGGTTTATCACAATGATGAAATATCCAGAAATCAATTCCACAGGCATTTTAACAACTGGCGGAAGCCAAGCTAATATGATTGCGCTAGTAGCAGCTAGAAATAAATTATTTAATGCAGCTAATTTAAGCCAAGCCAGATTTTATGCGTCTTCGCAAGTTCATCACTGTATAGGTAAAGCATTAGCTTTCTTAGGTTTCCCGAGGGAAAGTTTACATATCATTGATGTGGACCAAAATTTAAAAATGAACTTATATCATCTAGATCAGGCTATTCAAAGCGATTTACAAAATAAATTCGTTCCAGTGGCCATTATAGGAACTGCGGGATCAACAAATACAGGCACTATAGACCCATTAAATGAAATTGCGGATATCGCAGAAAAATATAACGTGTGGTTTCATGTGGACGGGGCTTATGGGGCTCCGTTTATGTTGACTGAAAAAGGTCAAAAAGTTTTATCAGGAATTGAAAGATCTGATTCTGTGGCTTTAGATCCGCATAAGGCTTTGCAAATTCCGTACGGTGTTGGGGCCTTATTAGTGAAAAATAAAAATGATCTCAGTATTCAGTACGCTGGATCAAGTTCTTACATGCCACCATCACAAGGCTTATCAGAAGATAATTTTCATAAAATTGATTTTGCAGATGTGTCGCCAGAACTTTCACGTGATCCAAGGGGTTTACGGTTGTGGTTACCATTTAAAACATTTGGTATCGGTCCGTTTAAATTGAATTTAGAAGAAAAAATTAAGCTATCTGAATGGGTATCAACTGAATTAAAGAAAATTAAAGATGTCGTCATAGTTGCTGAACCGAATTTGACCATACAGTCATTTCGGTTAAGTAGTGACCAGAAAACACATGATCTTTTAAAGTGGATTAATTCACAAAATAAAATATTTTTAAGTGGTTGCGAAATTAATGGTCAATTTTCTATCAGAGTTTGCCTGTTGGGTTATAAATTACACTACCAACAAGCCGAAGAATTGATACAATTGATCCATGATGGAATTAAGCAAATCAAATAAATTAAAATACTTTCAAGATCAGTATCATAAAAGCGAACTTATTCATATTAACAACGCAGGATTGCAGCCGACTTGTAAGCCCGCGCGTGATCGGGCTGTTTACTGGGCGAATCGCTTTTATGAAGAGGGCTACTATGCTGATCAAGATTATTTAGATGAATTAGAAACTGTTCGAAAAAAGTTGGCTAGTTTTATTGGTTGTGAATCTGGCGAAGTTTCATTTTACACATCAACAGCCGGTGCTGTAAATCAAGTGGCCTTTTCGATTGGTTTAAAAAAAGATGATGAAGTTTTGATGTGGGATCAAGAATACGGAAGTCATCTTTACCCGTGGCAAGCGGCCTGTGATCAAAGCAGTGCAAAATTAATTCAAGTTGTCTCAGAAAAAAATTATGCAACTCCGACAGATAAATTATTAGCAGCTATTACAGCAAAAACAAAAGTGATTGCGTTTAGTTGGGTGCAATATGTCTGCGGGGCACGTATGGATGATGTTCAACAGCTTATTAAGATAGCCAAAGAAAAAAATATTCTCGTTTTTGTCGATGTGATTCAAGGTTTAGGTTTACACCCTTGTGATCTTTGGAAATGGGGGATTGATGGTGTCATGGGCGGCAGTCATAAATGGATGCTTAGCCCCATCGGTGTTGGCTATTTAGCTTTAAGATCAAAACTGATTCCACAGGTGAAACCACACAATGTGGGCACCTACACTTACGGAACCTGTGATGATCCGTCGAACATGGTGTGTGTTCCTAAAAAAGATTCAGCGAAATATGAACCAGGATCAAAACAAGTTTTTCAAATTACGGCTTTGGGCGCAGCCATTGATCTTATTACGAACACAACCGTTGAAGTTATCGAAGCTGAATCATTGAGGTTAGCAAAAAAATTACGATTAGGTTTGGTTGATCAAGGCTATAGTTTGTTAACACCATTCACTGGTGAAAAAATTCATTCAAGCCCTTTCATTAATATGAATCTAGGCACAAGATCCGAGACCTTTGACCAGCTTAAAGAAAAGTTAAAACAAAGTAAAATCAATTTTGCTCTACGTGGTGGGGGGATTCGGTTCACTCCTCAAGCCTTTAATACGGATGCAGAAATAGAAAAAGTGTTATCAGTTTTAAAATAGGATAAGCTAAAACTAACGCTTCAAAAGGGGTTAGCTTGAGCTTACAAACTATTTTAAAGTTATCAGTCATTTTATTGCTACTGTGCTTAAATATTTCATGTCAAATGCTGACTGGAAGCAGAAATCCAGCTTCGATTGAAAATGCAAATCAAATTGAAATTCAATATTATGAAAATCAAATACAAAAAGAAGTTTTAGAAGACGAAGAAAAATATCAAGGCCAACTTTCTGCGCTTTATGATAGACCAAATCCGTTACTGATGGGTGGATTACAATACGGTTTGGATCAAAAGCAAAAAGCCGAACTGCAAAGTTTAAGAATACTAAGTGACAATTACAGTGCGCAGATTATAAAAAACAGCCCTCAAGGTTATGAACCTATCTTAAAAAAAGGGTTTTTTCAAAAAGACTGGCGTCAAAACAACGGTGATTTTACTTTGCATCAGTTAGATAATTTTAAACTTGATAAAAATAACCAAATTCAAGCGATCAGAACTTTATCTACTGATTCTTCGAACAAAATTGTTCTGCAACTGACAAATAAAATCTATAGTTGGAACAAAAAAGTTCTGCCTTTAGAACAAACTATGCCTATGAAAAACCCTGTGACATATATTAATGCGCAGATTTCTTGTAGCCATCCGTTTGTGTTTTACAAACAATTGAAAAAAATAAACATAGCAGCCAACCAAAATTTTAAATTTAAGTGGTTCGATGAAGGCTACAACGCAGAACAAACAGTGATGGGAATGACCCAGCAAGATGCGGTTTGTGATTTAAAATTCAGTCAAAATGAAGCTTACAATTACGGTGTAAGATTTATTCCCGAAATTCAACAGCTAGCTAAGCTAGATAACCCACAGCTTAGTTTTGAAACCTGTTATCTGCCTTCGGCAAAAAACATGGGTGGGATGGAAGCATTCTTTTTAGAAGCTCGAAACAGAAATATGCTATGCCCACAAAAAGTAAATTCATTTAGGACTTTAGAAAAAACAACAGATGGTCTAAACGCTAAGATGAAAGCTTTAACAGGCACGACATTATCTGATGAATACATCAAGAAGGGTGACCCCTTTGTTAAAGTGGACATGTCGAAGGCACCTAAATTAGATGGAATTTTTATTTCTTATTTAGTTTTCAGAAGTGATTTCTACGGAAATGTTTTACTTGAAGCTCTTAAGTACCACGCAGCACGTGGCACAACGATTCGAATTGCAGTTTCTGATGTGATATCGCTGGGGAAGGATCGTCAGCAGCTATTAGATCTTCAGGCAAAATATCCGAACGTAAAATTAAATATGTATAGATACAAAAGTAAAAATTTAGGATTCAGAGACAAATTAGCTGAATTTCATAGAACAAATCATATTAAATTATTTTTGACCTATTCTAAAAATAATTCCAAAGATAATATTGTTATCTTAGGTGGACGAAATATCCACGACGGATTTTTATTTGATCAGCCAAATGCAAATTACATTTATCCAACACTTGTCGATTACAGACCGAACGGGGATGAAAGCTGGGCCCATTGGGAAGATTTCGAAGCTGAATTTCAATCGCAGTCTTTAGCTCAGACAATTATGGGGCAATATTTTTCAGTGCTTCATGCGGATTATTCGACTTTGTTTAACAGAAATTATTCGGTGAATGTACAAACAAACGAAAACATAGACCCAAATTATTTTAAACTCAACCCGAACGAAGTTCTAATGCGAACTTTTGTATCTGTGCCGTTCAAAGACAGCATGGCATTAGAAAAACAATATATAAAAATGATCGACTTTGCTGAAAAAGAAATTAATATTTCAACGCCCTATTTTCATGTGACCGATGGTATTTTAGCTGCACTAACGCGTGCATCTGATCGCGGGGTCAAAATTCGATTGATTACTCGTCTTGATCTAGAAGGGGACACAGCGGATTTTATTTTAAGTGAAGTTAACAAAGGTTCGATCAATAAAATCATGGGAAAAGTTCAAGTTTTTGAATATACAACAAAAGGAAAAATTCTTCATTCAAAATTGTTTATGATTGATGATAAATTTGTGATGATGGGTTCTGTGAATTTAAATAAACGAAGTTTTTATCACGATATCGAAAACGCAGTGATGGTTTACGGACAAGGTTTTAACCAAAAAATGAATGTTATCTACGATGATTATTTAAAAGAATCTGTTGAACTGACAGAAAAACAAAAGCTGACTTTCTGGAAACAAATGATCATCAAATTTGCTGAGACCGAGTTATAATTCATACAATCGTATGAATTATAACATTAGCCTACCTTAAATCTAGATTAATGTCTCAAAATTCACTCGATTGAATGAATTATTTAATTTTTAACTACATAATAGAGAAATTTATGATATATTCATATGATCATATGAATAAAAATGCAAAAAACTTACAGCAATTAGGTCATCTTATTAAAATAGAACGTAAAGCCCGTCAATTGACGCAAACTGAGTTAGGTTCGCTAAGTGGGACAAGTATTAACTTCATAAGCCAGATTGAAGCGGGTAAGGCAACAGCTCATATTGGCAAAGTGCTAGGGGTTTTACAAATTTTAGGGTTTGAGTTTCACTGTGTGCGGGGCTCAAAAGGAATAGTGATTAATGATAGACGCTAAGCAAATTAATAGTTTAGCATTATTTAAAAACGGCCAGCGAATCGGTGATCTAAATAGAACAAAAAATGGCTGCGAGATTATTTTTAATAATAACGTATCTGAGAAAATCACTTACCATATAAAAACTGATAAAAAGATTTTAAGTTATTCAGGCGCTAATCTACCGGCTTATTTTGCTAATTTACTACCTGAAGGTTTAAGATTGAAAGCTTTAACTAAAAAAATAAAAACTTCAGCTGATGATATGTTTAGTTTACTTGTCGAAGCAGGAGCAGACCCTGTGGGTGATATTCACTTTGCCAATCAGTCAGAAGAATTTTTTGAAGAAGAAACAAAGTTACCGCTCGATTTTAAAAAGTTTAAGATTGATCTAAAAACCGCTTATAGTTTTGATTCAGCCGCAATCGCAGGAGTGCAAGATAAAATTTCAGCTGACCGAATCACTTTGCCTGTCAGGTTAAAAAATAAAAACAAAAATTATATATTAAAATTAGCGTCTGATGATTACCCCAACAGTATAGAAAATGAATTCGTGTGCTTGCAGATGGCTAAATCCTGTGGACTTAAAGTCAATAAAGCAAAAATCATCAAAGATAAAAATGATCAAATTGCCTTACTGGTTGAACGCTTTGATCGGGAATGGGATACAAAAAATAAAAAACTCAATCGACTGCACCAAGAAGATGCCTGCCAATTTTTAAATAAGTACCCTGCGGATAAATATATTATTTCAATGCAGGAAATTGCAGAAGGTCTAATTCAATTTTCAGCAAGCCCTCAGATTGATATTTTAAAGCTTTTACAGCTAAAAGCCTTTTCCTACTTAATCGGCAATGGAGACTTACACGCTAAAAATATTAGTCTTCTGCAGGATAAACTTTCACCTTGCTATGATATTTTATGCACCTCTATTTATGGTGACCCAAAAATGGCATTGATGTTAGACGGGAAAAATGAAAACTTAAAGCAAAAAACTTTCATCGATTTTGGTATCAGATATAGTGTACCAACTAAGTCTATAGAAAATATGCTAAACAAGCTCATCAAACAATTCAAAAAAAATCACCACAAAATATTTTCAGTAGCAGCTGCCAAAGAAAAAGAAAAGTTTTTACTGCAGCAATTTGAAAAACGTATAGGTCATTTAGGGTCATAGTTATAAATCGGTAAAGTAATTTTTAGAATTTGTGCAAACATCAGCACCAAATTTATTTTCAACATCTTGAGCTATTTTGGCTAGACCGCTGACGTATCCAGGGCCGCCATGACTTTGCCAAACCAGCAACCATTCTGGAAATGAATAAAGCGAAACAGACACATTTTTTAAATACCTGTGAAGTTCAACTTCAATCTGAGCATCAGTCAATTTAGGATTTTTTTGCTGAATCTGAATTCTGAAAATATTTTTTTTATTAAAAAAACTTGCCAGCTTATTTGTAAAATCGAAATCACTGTTTGTAACATATGACAGCTTAGCGGCTCTGTCGCTGTAGGGTAATTTCGTCAACATGACTGAATCGTATTCTTGACTCTTTCGACGTATATAATCAATACGGCTCGACAAAAACTGTTCTAGATTTCTAACAGCGACAGCGCCACCTGTGTTGTAACCCAAAGCTAAAAGAATTTTTTTTATCTTTGTATGATCTTGTCCAATGTAGCTAGCTTGCTGTAATAATTTCGAGATTTTCTTTTTTTCAAATTCTGCACTGACATATTTCTCATTAAGTTTCTGAAATATACCTGAATACAACATATTACGAAGCGGGTTCGATTTTTTCTCTAAAAGATAGCACTTACTTTTTCCGTAAATGGACTTCCAAAAATTAGTTTGTTTTAGTGACTGATCCTTAATCCATTGACACGATTTTCGATGACTCGCAAATATTTTTCGTTTGTAAGACATAATAACTTGATCCACATCGCTAATCGCGGCGGATGTCAGTTGTCCAATTCCAGCATCGCCACCTGGATTTTGGATTTGAGGGTGAAATCCACTCTCTAACATTAATTTTGGAAAAAACCACTGTGGATTAATTTCTAAACAGTCAGATACAGCCTCAAAAGTATCACTAATATTTTTAATTTCAGATTCACTATAATTGGGGCGCTTTTGTCCGCGTGTGGGTTCGTCAGATTGAGATTTACAAGTCACAAAAAGGTTTGAAGCTTCGCCAATGGCTATTTTTGGAAACGAACTATTTAGTGCATAATCCACACAGCGTTCAAATGGCTGTGCTTGTGCAAAAATAGGATATGTGATCGCTATTACAAATAGACATATAACAAATTTAGTCACACTGTATTGGCTTTTTGCCAAAGGGGCGTTCATATTGATCCTTTGATGATTTTAATTATATGATGCTAGTTTCAGGCCATATTTTTATGTGGCCCATTTTGAGATTTATTGGGCTAATCAATGCTTGATCTGGCTCGGCTTTGGACTTCAAATTAAACGGTGTGATCTTTCTGTAATTAAACTGATAAGTGCTTCTTTAGTTTTTTTTTCTAAAAAACTGCGATAAATTAACTCTTGTGTCTGAGGCATGAGGTTAAGCATTTTTGTCTTTAAATGACTTGCTACTTTGCCTGGAATTTTAAAACTTGCAGCAAGTGCTTCGAAGTCATGCCATTTGATTCTATCTTTTTTTCCATTTAGAGGTAAGGCTAATTCTTCACTATCTTCTTTAGATGAAAGTAATATTCTAGTGCTAAGGTAATCATATCCAGGGCTTAGTCGTATTAAATTTGTGTCAGGATCTTTCCAAAGTGAAAAATTTTTTAAATGCATGTCTGCGTTGCCAATCCAAAAAGAAAACAATAGGATCTGAAATAAAGTCACTTTGTCATCACCAGGTACACTTGAAAATTCGTCAATGACTTTTCCCATTTTTTCACTAGAACCGTTATATTTTTTTTCTGTCATCAGTCGTGATAGTTGGCAAAAGTCTTCCATTTGTATTTTTTGGTTGTTGATGCGATCAAATCTTTTTGTGATATAAGCCAATTCACCACTGGCTAAGTAGACTAAACCGCATTGGGCTATTTTTAATCCGTGGAGTTCTGCTATTTTCATTGATAGTTGTTCTACTGCGGGCATTTCAGGAAATTCATCAGTTGCTGGTTTTAAAATAAATCGACCATCTAGGCCGACAATAGTTAGTCGTTCTTTAGACGATTTGGTACTATCATTCTCTTTGTGTGGACTCAGTGATAGTTTTTTTTGTACACCAGTTAATGTAAGTCTTTGGTTAATTTGCTGTAAGGCTAGATTTTCAAGATCGGCCTGATGTACATCTATAAAAGGCGTGTGTGTAAAACCAAAAAGACGAGTTGCGCATTTTGCGTGATACAAGTCATCTTTCGAATCTAAGTTTTGTAGGCAAATCATACAACGATCCGATTGATGTTTTATCGTGGGCTGTTCTCTTTTTTTTAAGATAGGACTGATGTATGAATTTAATTTGTCTGTTGTTTCAACAGATGTGGCTCCGATGCAATCGTGACAGGTTGTTAGAAGTAAAGTCATTCGATCATTTTTTGGAATTTTCCAATTCTTCTGAGCCAGGTTCAGAAGCCATCCCTCAGGTATTAGCCCATCAAAAAAAGGAAAAAGATCTTCGGCTTTATAGGTTTCAGTATGCATTGGAAGAGTCAGGCTTACGCTTGGTGCTGTGTTATTTTTGTATTGAAATGTATAACTGCCATCTATTTCTTTTGTGATATTTCCTGCGTGTATTTTTTTAAAATAGACTTTTCCTTGATTAGTCATTTTCATCTTTCACTTTAACAGATAACGTAGCTCCGAAGTACTCAAGCAGTAG
The DNA here is from genome assembly GCA_043756765.1 of Bdellovibrio sp. Classification (GTDB taxonomy): domain Bacteria; phylum Bdellovibrionota; class Bdellovibrionia; order Bdellovibrionales; family Bdellovibrionaceae; genus Pseudobdellovibrio. Next base: position 17,649 of record JAYUQO010000277.1, read on the forward strand.
CATGACTATATCTAGGCGAACTGTTTGTTTTCCACGTTCAAAAGCTTTAAGAAATCCAGAACTGATACCAGTGCGGAATGCTAATTCTTCTTGGGTATAACCTAAGCTTTCTCGACGATTGCGCACAAATAAAGCTATTGGTGAGACTGTAGATTTAATTTCAGCTTTGGTGCGCTTAACTTTTTTATGCTTCATAATTTTAATTATAGTATATGATTATAGTCTATTTCAACGAAATTATTACTAATAGACTATGAGAGTATACTATTAATGTAAAAGTATGCATTTTAGATTATGATCGTATCTTATAATAGATATTTGTATTGCTTTTTTCAGAGAAGATATCCAGAGGAGGCAGACTCAAGTCGAGACGCACTTCGACCGATAATATCATGTGAGGGAATAACTATGAAATTCATTTATATTTATTGTATTTTGCTTATATGTTTTTTGTCGAATAACCCTGCTTTAGGTAAATCTTATGTCGGTGTTGATAAGTGTCAAAGCGTACTTCAAAAATGTTTAAATATTAAAAATGAAAATACTAAAAATATCTGTGTTACCAGCAGTAGTGGAGAGTATCAACAATGTTTAGCTAAAGCAGGCTTAAGCAATAACACTCAGGCATATCATCCAGAGAATGAAAGTTTTAAGTATTGTCGTGACGAAAAAAAAGTTCCATTAAATACTTCTAGTTTTAGTAAGTGTGTCAGTGATCACCAAGCTAGCTTACAAGCTAAAAAAACGCCAGCTATAAAGGCGCCAACTACAAAAGAACCAGTCACAAAATCGCCAGAAGAAAAAACTCCCATTCGCACTGAAAGAAGCACAACAACTTGTGACGGAGTGGCAGCTGGAGATTGTACATGCAGTGCAGGTGTAAAGAAAACAATGATAAAAAATCCTGACTCTACTATGGATAACAGTACTGCAATTTATAAATGTGAAACTGTTGCCGCCAGTAAAACTCCTATCTCTTCAAAATTTGATGTTGATAAATGTTTAAGTGGTATTAAATACTACGTTGATATTTGTCGTGACGATTCGGAAAAAGCAGTTGCATCATGCGACCCAGATCAGCAAGCAGAATCAAACAGTGATACTGCTTTTGATATGAAGAATATTTTAAATGCCGCAAATAATTTAGCTTTAAAAAAAGGTGCAGGCTCTGGAGCTTACGAGACATGTTTACAGACAGCCTTAATTACCCAAGCTGGATATTATACGACTGATCAGTTAAAGCAAACTTGTGAGCCACAAGTAGCACGGTGTGAAAAATCATGCGGTACTGCCAAAAATTTTATTCTCGAAAAACAAAATGAAATTTATCTAAACTGCAAAGAGCTCGCGTTAGATGATGATTCAAATTTGACTGGTGACGAATTCGATACGAAGTACGGTGGTAATATTACTACACAGCTAAGTGAGTTGAATGCTTTGTCCGATGAGGCCACTCAAGCATGCGTAAATGATGCAGCAGACTATAAAGCTCAGATAGCTCAAGCCAGCAAAGATTTCAACAACGCTGCTAAGCAAGCGCAAGTATGTCGCTGTCAAACGGGATCAACAGGTGAAGATTGCAATGCGATACAAGGCCCAGCTGAATGTGCATTGAATCCGAATGCAGCAGGGTGCTCGATGTCGACAGTTAATTGTAATAATTCCGATTCATTACAATGTCGTTGCGCAAGAAATCCAAACTTAGCTGAATGTAAGCCAGGTAATGGTGGCCCAAGTGCTTTTGCATCTATAAATGGTGGATTCAAACCAACAACTTCAAACGGTGGATCACAAAAAATTTCTGATGGTGATTTCGATATTTCTTTTGATGAAGAATCAAACTTAGCTGCAGTTAGCGGAACTTCGGGCAGTCCAACATCACCATTTGGTTCAGCACAGGCTGGCGGTAGTGGTGGCGGAGGCGGCAGTGGCGCAGGTGCAGGTGGCGAAGGTGATCCAGCGGCAGTAGCAGCTGACGGTGAAGGTGGTTTAAAACATTTACTTGATAAACCTAAGACTATGCTTAACGGATTATTAAATAAAATGGGTTTTGGAAACGGAAGCCTTAGTGATAAAAAATATAAAACAGATGCTAACGGTAAAAAAATTGATCCAAGTAAATGGAAGCCGGGTATGTTACGCGGTGTTGCTGGTGACGGTAGTGAAATCGGGCCTAAGCATCGTGACATCTGGAAACAAATGAATAGCCAATACTTTTTACAAGAAAAAACATTTCTTCAAGAAAAGTAATTTGTTCTGACAAAAGTCTAGTCCCATTGTAAAAGACAAAACATTTAGTAAACTACTTAGTATATACATGAGGTTCATATGCGCCTAGTTTTATTGTTTTTAAGTGTTTTGATTTTTAGCCAAATTCAAGTTTTTGCTGATGAAGCAAAAGTACTCAAAAAATTAGAAGCAAATGGCACATTAGAGGATCTTAGTAAAACATTTAAAAAGTATTCTGATACCCCAGTGAACTTAGAAATGGCTGCTGTAAGATATGTCGCAGTAAAAAACGCCTACGAGCACGCTGATCAGAAATGGTATAGAGCTTACCCGCAAGACACTGATACAATAACCAGTATTCAATATACAGCAAATTTTAATTATTTTCATACGAAATGCAAAATGGGTGTAGCTGCTGCCTGCAAAGACTTAGAAAGTGACAAAAAAATATATCAAAATTCTTATGATTTTAATAATCTTCAAATTATCGACATCCCAAAAGTTGAT
>JAYUQO010000278.1:0-2655 GCA_043756765.1 Bdellovibrio sp.
CGCGATAGAGTTGAAGATATTCCTCAATTAGTGAGTTATTTTCTAATCGATCAAGGAAACCCCAATGGAAAGCAAAAACAAATTTCCAATCGGTTATTGGAAGCATTAAAGGTTTATCGTTGGCCAGGCAATATTCGTGAGTTAAAAAATGAAATTGAACGATTAAAAATTTTACATTCAGATAAAGAGATTTTAAATTTAGAAGATTTTGATTTTACGCATTTGCAAGGTACCGTTACCAAAATTTCAAAAAATGAAAAGCCTGAAAATGAGAAATTGGAAATAAAATCGAATATCGTCAAACCTAAAATTCAAGATCTGACAGTCGATGATGATCATGTATTAAAAATAGTTCAAAGAGGTTCAAAAATAGAGATCAGGCAGAATTTTTTTAAAGACTTATTCAAAAAATATAAAAAGCTAACCAGAAGTCAAATAATTGAAATAACTTCTATCAGCCCAGGTACGGCTTCCAAAGATTTGCAGATTCTATGTAAAGCAGGTTTTATCAAAAAGATAACACCCACCAATAGTGTGAAATCTCATTATTTTATTTGGATTGAATAATTAAATTATATGCAATTCAATGATTAAATTAAAATCGTAACTATTCAGCGAAACTAAAATTGCCGATGCAATGAATGTAGAGACGCACGGCCGTGCGTCTTACAAAACCAATTAAGAAGCCAAGACCTAGCTGAATAGTTACTTAAAATCATTTTATATTAAGTAGAGACTATTGTTCACGCAGATTTGTATGGAATGCAAATGTAGAGACGCGATGCCTCGCGTCTCTATCGAATTTAAACGCTAGTCCAATTGGAGTTTAAGTATGAGAGACGCCATGCATGTCGTCTCTACGGGAATCAATGATTCCCCTTAAAAAAAGAATAAAAGTCTGACAGATGGCCTAATTTAATTTTAAAATTAAAAATCACCTAAAACTAAATAAATCAAAAAGAAATATTTTTTATCAAGCAATTTCTAGTTGGTAGCTTATTGATTTTTGGTGAACAAAAATAGCTAGTGATTCTAAAGTCGCAAAAACATCCGCGTTGATATCTTCGTCATCTACAATAATACCAAAGTTTATTTCTACACCTGAAACTACATTCATGACAGCCATTGAATCTAATTCGGGAACATTGCCTAGCAAGCTCATTTGATTGCCCCATTGTTTGGTGCGGCCATTTAAGAAAAGAGCATCATCTATGACAGATTTGAGTTGAATGACTATTTTTAGAATTTCTGGTTTCATAGTTGTCTCTCCAAGGTTTATTTTTTCATTATCTGAATTAGTTATACGCATAATGCTTTGCCGATATTTGAATCGGTAAAACCAAAGTAAGTCTTTTCTTCTTGGCTAATAGGCTTGACTTGTTTTTGTAAGTAATGTGCTACTAATTTTTCTTGGTCAAGCTTTAAAAAGTGTGGATACAAAGATCTTTCTTTTTTGTTTTGATCTTGGGTTCCCGCTAAGCGTTTCACTTCAGATTGGTAAAAAGACAAAGGTAAATGTAGTAATACAGCTGGCGCGTTTTTTAAATGAGGAGAAGCCTTTTCACCACCGATTTCTTCAAATCCTAAAAGTGCTTTGTAATATGATTGGTGTCTTGGGTTAACCTGAACGGTTAAACAAGTGTAATTCTTGACATGAAAACAATAGATGGCCAGGTAGTTAAAAAGTAATAATAAAATTTCTTTTGAGTTTCTGTAATCTGGGTTGATCACTAAACGCGAGATTTCTACTAGTTTGCGTCCATTATCTTGCAGAGCTTTAATTTCTTCACGATACATTTTTTCGGCAGGTAAACTGCAATCACCGGCAAATACAAGTGTTACGGAACCGACGATGTTTTTTTCTTTGTCTTGTACAATTAAAATAACGGTTTCGCTAGTGGCGTCGTAATTGCGAACTAACCATTCTTGTGGGTTTTCGCCTACGAAACCTTTTTCTAGATATATTTTGTAGCCTAAATTAAAAACTGCTTCGCGTTCTTCTAGAGTATTGGCGATTTTGATAGTAAATTCCGCCGGTTTAGTCATTTCGATTAATTTAGTGCCATTTTGAAGAGAAGTAATTGTTTTTCTGATACCGATAGAAACGCCTGATTCTGTTTGTCTTCTGACCATTTTGATCTCCTCTTTAAGCAATGATTTTAGTGGTTTTTCTAATGGTTTTGAATTTATTAAGAAATTGAACCCAATGAGTTTTAGTATCCCAATTGATTATTTCTTGTTGCATGTTAATGGTATTTTGAAGTATGACTTCATTTGATAGACATTCTTTGATCATTTGATCAATGTTTGACTGTTTGGTTTTGTTGCTAGGAATATAACGGCCAATATTATTTTCTACAACTGACATGGAAACTAAGCTTTGGTCTGGATTTTTAGGGAAACATAAAACAGGTGTTCCGCCAGCAATACTTTGATAAACGGTACCACTGCCACCATGACAAATAGTTAGTTTGCAGTAAGGTAAAATTTCTTCGGCTTGTATTAATGGTTTGATTACACTGCGACCATTTAATTCAGGGATATCTGAGGTTAATTGATTTTTTTCTTTTTCTGTTAAGCCAGAAATAATTATATTTAAATTATTTTTTAAAACTGAATTAATGATTTGTGGCAAAATGGAATTGTTACCAGAGC
>JAYUQO010000279.1:0-7017 GCA_043756765.1 Bdellovibrio sp.
GTAACAGTTGTTATATCAACAGTGTTAAGCCCATTTTTAGAATATGTTCTATTTCCGATGGCTTTTTTAGTTTTTCTTTATTCTGACTTAAGTGTTTTATTTGATTTTTTAATTCAAATTCTTAAATTCAGTTTGAATAAGTTTGAACTTAAAGCTTTTGTTAGAAATTTTGATAGCTATCAAGTCGTTATGATCAATTGGATGCTTATTTTTGCTCTACATTTTTTTATTCATATCAGAAAAATAACAAGGACTGTGCTGTGATTAGCAAAATTTCTGTTGTTTTAATGTTGTGTTTGTATTTTCTGCATCCATCGACGGCGAACACACCGCTATCTGAAACGCATTTCATAATTTGGAATGTTGGGCAAGGCCAGTGGATCACTGCAGTTGAATTTGATCGCTGTCTGCATTTTGATTTTGGTGGAGAATTTTTTCAGATTAAAGATATTAAATTAATTTTTTTGAGTAACTGCAAGAATAAGAAAAATGAACTGTATTTGTCACATTCCCACTATGATCATTATTCATTCATGCCTTTTATTATCAAAAATAGTACTGAGACCTGCTGGGCAGGCAAAAGCATTCCACAACTTAAAATAATAGACGTGGGCTTGATTGATTTTTGCCAACAAAAAAGCAATAAACACTTAAACCCAGAAATAATTTTTAAAAATTCACGAGCCAAAAATAAAAATGAATCATCGACTGTCTATTTTTATAAAGGTTTTTTATTTCCCGGGGATTCATATGTGAGACAAGAAATTATTTGGTCAAAAAATTTAGCTGATAAATCAATTAAGTACTTAAACGTGGGTCATCACGGAAGTAAAACCAGTAGCAGCCTTGAATTATTAAATCATTTGCCAGATTTAAGATTAGCTTTTGTTCAAGCCAGAAATAAAAAATATGGACATCCCCACAAAATAGTCACATCCCGTTTTAAAAACAAAAAAATTCCTCTGTTTCACACAGAGGACTGGGGGCACATGATGATTAAAGTGAATTAATTATTTTGAATATAATTCTCAACTAAAAGCATTGCTTTAAAAGCATCGATATTTTTATTATTAGGCCCATCTGCTGATTGTCGGACTATTTCTATCACAGTTTTTATTTTTTCGGGCCCGCTTTTCATTAAAAATGACTTTTGTGTTTCAAGTAGACTATAAACCATAGAAACCAAAACTGAAACCATCGGCGCTGAAGCGCTAGTGCCGTCAAATATCGATGTTTTGCCATCACACAGACCAGGTGTTGTATTTGTATCTACAATTTGTAATCTTTCAGGTGCGGCAATTTCTCCTAAATTAGAAAATCGGGATTCATAGCCTTCGGCACCGTGTGCAGCGACACGTAAAAACGAATCATTCATATTTGATTCTGCTAATAAGTCAGGGTTTTTAACTCCAAAATTTCCAGCTGAAGCCACAACAAGACAACCTTTGTTATTCAGTAATTCTAATTCTTTTTCAAAAAGATTTTCAGTCAGCGTATCACCCATCTCGCCAGGGGGATTTGCACTGATGTTAATTATTTTTTGCCCAGATTCACAAGCTTTCACTAAACTTAACTGTAAAGCCTTAGGATCAATGGAATTAGAATTGACGTCTAAACCAATAGTGTACAAATAAATCGTTGTTTTTTGCGGTAATGGTAATCCGTATTTAGTTAACATCGAATTCACCACATAATATCCGTGCGGATATGAGCTTCCTTTAGGTTTTAATATTTTTGGATTATTTAAAAAATCAGTACCGACAAAGTGAACTTTTTTCGAGTTTTCTAATTCATCTAAATTTTCACCAAATGCGACATCAACAACAGCTATGTTTAATGTTTTAACATTATGTTTTGCAGCCATTTCATTGTATTTACTGACAGCCAATTTAGATTGTAGGCCTTCATTGACCCAACGTGTTTGCACTCTTTCTAAAGTTTCACAAACCGCAGGTTCATTATTATTTGGCTGCCGCAATGACTGTGCTTTTTGATGAACACATGCAGACATTAAAACAACAAAAAAAATGGCATATATTATTTTAAACATATGCCATTCTTATCGGTGTTATTTGACAACAACGTTATTTATTTCAATCTAAAAACTTAAACTTTATACGGTCTGTATTCCATACCTAAGTCTTTAGCGACAGGCTCGTAGCATACATATCCGCCGTAAACATTTAGACCTTTCATCAAGGCTTTGTTTTTAGCAATAGCATCTTCAACACCCATAGCGGCTAACATTGAACCATATTTTAAAGTCACGTTCGTTAATGCGTATGTTGATGTTCTTGGAACCACACCTGGCATATTAGGAACACAGTAATGGATTACGCCATCAACTTCGTATGTTGGTGTTTGATGAGACGTTGGACGGCAAGTTTCGATACAACCACCTTGATCCACAGCCACGTCAACAACAACAGATCCCCGTTTCATTGCTGAAATCATGTCTTTTGAAACCAACGTCGGAGCTTTGTGACCAGTGATTAATACCCCGCCCACAACTAAATCTGATTCAACAACTGCTTCTTCGATATTTTTTGCATTTGAAAATAATGTTTGGCAACGGCCTTGGAAAATATCATCAAGATATTCTAAACGAGCTGTCGACACATCAAGAATAGTCACTTGCGCGCCTAAACCGATCGCCATTTTTGCAGCGTTTGTTCCAACCACACCACCACCAATAATAGTGACTTTAGCAGGTTTTACTCCAGTGACTCCACCTAGTAAAATCCCTTTGCCACCATGATCTTTTTGTAAATAAAAAGCACCAACTTGTGTTGCCATACGGCCTGCAACTTCTGACATCGGAGTTAATAAAGGTAAAGAACCGTTTTCTAATTGAATTGTTTCATAGGCTATGGCTTTAACTTTTCTTTCAGCTAAAACTTTAGTTAATTTAGGTTCAGCTGCTAAATGAAGGTAAGTGTAAAGAATTTGATTTTCTTTCAGCATTTCATATTCATCAGGAAGTGGTTCTTTCACTTTCATGATCATGTCAGCTTTGGCATAAACTTCTTTTTTAGTGTCGATAATTTTTGCGCCGGCTTTTTCGTACTGTTCATTAGTGATGCCACTGCCAACGCCTGCATCTTTTTCAACGATCACAGTGTGACCTTCTTTTGTAAATTGTTTTGCGCCCGCTTCAGTCATACCAACGCGGTTTTCGCTGATTTTAATTTCCTTAGGTACACCAATAATCATTTTATCCTCCGATAAATTTTTAAATAGTAAAGCTCTTGAAGTCGCTTATTATTATGGATTTTGCGCCATAGATCAACATTTGTCTAAATGAGAGCAGACTAGGTCTGCTTTAGGCCAGACTCCACTGTGCAAATTTGCGCATTTCGTTGGATACATCAGCCCCTAATTCAACAAAACGATAGCTTTGCGGCTGGGAAACAATCTTTTTCACCAGTTTATTCATAATGTCATGACCCGCCTTATGAAGAATTAAATGCCCCATAAGTGGCATTTCTAAAGTCACTAAATCACCTAAAGCATCTAAAACTTTATGCCGTACGAATTCGTCTTTATACCTTAAACCGTCAGGATTTATAACTTTATAATCATCTAAAACGATACAATTGTTGAGCGATCCGCCCTTAGCCAGCCCCGCTGTTTTCATTTGTTCAACTTCTTTTAAAAAACCAAAAGTTCGAGCTGGCGCAATTTCTCTGGCAAAAGACTGTTCTGTGATTTCCATATCTAATGTTTGTTTGCCAATCATCGGGTGCGGAAAATCAATCGTCACAGCCACGCGTAAACCATGATATGGTAAAACATAAGCATGCTTATCACCTTCACTGTAACTAATAGGTTCTGTGATGTAACAGTACTTTCGGGGTTCATCTAATTCAATCATTTCAGCACTCATTAAAGCTTGAGTAAAATAAATCGAACTGCCATCACAAATCGGAATTTCCGGGCCGTCTAATTCGATATATACATTATCAATTCTTAAAGCAGACAACGAAGACACACAGTGTTCAATTGTCGCAACTTTAAAAAATTCACCACCGATCACTGTTTGATAGCTGACAGCTTGCACGTGGTTTGCTGAAACTTTTAAAAAAGGTCTATTTGGCAAATCAGTTCTGATAAAATAAACACCGGTGTTTGCAGGTGCTGGTTTAAATCGTAATGTACAGTCTTCGCCAGAATGAATTCCGACACCTTTAATTTCAACTGTTTTACGAATGGTTTTTTGAAAAAACATACAACTTCTTTGCTAATAATTATTTATATTTCTTGAATGGGTTTAAATAAATCCATTTGCTTAGAAAAATTTGTCAACGTTCTGCCGCGTGATGTTTTTTGTATAAATCCTTCTTGAATTAAGAATGGCTCATAAACTTCTTCTAAAGTTTCACGGTCTTCACCTAAAGCGGCAGCTAAAGTATCAATACCTACTGGTCCGCCTTCATATTTTTCAGACATTAATCGCAAAATTTTACGATCCATATCATCAAGACCATTTTTATCCACACCCAATTGATCAAGCGCGTATAGCGCTAATTCATGAGTGATCGTGCCATCACCTTTGACTTGTGCATAATCGCGAACACGTTTTAATAAACGATTCGCAATTCGCGGTGTACCACGTGCACGTCTAGCAATTTCTTCAGCGCCATCAGCAGACATTTTTAATTCTAAAAGTTGTGCTGATCTGGTGATAATTTTTTTAAGCGATGCACGATCATAAAACTGTAAGCGCTCTTGAATACCGAAACGATCCCGAAATGGATTATCCAACAACCCTGCGCGCGTAGTTGCACCAATCAGAGTGAACGGAGCTAATTGAAACTTCATCGACATCGCGCCAAGACCTTCACCGGTAATAATATCGATGTAGTAATCTTCCATTGCCGTATAAAGATATTCTTCGATTGTGCGATTTAATCTATGAATTTCGTCGATAAATAAAATAGAAAATGGTTTTAAACTTGTTAGCATCGCTGCTAAGTCACCTTTTTTATCTATGGCTGGTGCTGACGTGACTTTGATTTCAACATCAAGTTCTTGCGCAATAATTTGGGCTAATGTGGTTTTACCTAAACCTGGCGGGCCAAACAACAATGTGTGATCTAAAGGCTCTTGACGATTTTTTGCAGCTTTAACAAAAACTTTAATTTTTTCTTTAACGTCTTCTTGTCCAGGAAAATCTTCAAATTTTTGTGGACGAAGTTTGTTTTCCCATTTGGTTTCAGTTTCAAATTGTGCAGTTTCTAAAATACGACTCATAGTGTATTCCCTGTTAATTTTTGCAAGCCCTGTCTAACACCGTCTTCGATTGATGTACTCATCGCCACTGAAGAAATATATTCATCAACAAGCTGAGGCTTAAAACCTAAATTGACTAAAGCTGATGCAATCTGGCGATGCGTTTCTGATTTCACTTCGTGTCTTGATTTAACTTTTCCTTTTTGATCGATGATCACTAGTTTTCCTTGAAGAGTCAGAATAATTTGTTCTGCCGTTTTTTTGCCGACTTTAGGCAAACTAGATAAGGCTTTGGCATCACCAGCTTCGATCCATAGTTGAATTTGCGACAGCGGACCACCTGACATAATCGTCATTGCCATCTTAGGGCCAACGCCATTCACTTTTAAAAGCTGCATGAAAAATTCTTTTTCTGGTTTTGTTAAAAAACCAAACAACGTAAAGGCGTCTTCGCGCACATGGGAATAAATCCAAAGAGATAATTTTTGACCAATTAAAACATGAGCATCAGATATTGTTTGTTGGGTACTTGTAATTTCGTAGCCAATACCATTTACTTTCAGAATCAAATGTTCTGTGCCGACGTCAAAAACAATACCTTCTAAATATCCGAACATGTGGGTCCTTATGCTTCCTTAGCTCTTAAACTATTTAAAGACTTTTTTACATTATTTTTTTGCAAAAGTATACGCATTTGCATTGAATGATAACAAGCCATAGCTAAAGCATCAGATGCGTCTAATGATTTAATGGGCGGAACTTTTAAAAGATTTTGCACGACAAGTCTGACATGTTCTTTTTCAGCGCCACCGTTACCAGTAATCCCCTTTTTCACAGACCGTGTTGCGTATTCAAAAACTTCGACTTGCTTTCTTAACGCCTCATAAATCACAACACCGCGAGCGTGTCCCAATTTAAAAGCAGAATCTGCATTTTTACCTAAAAATATTTTTTCTAAAGACATGTGGTCCGGCTTGTAAGACGCCACTAAATCACGAACGCCCTCACCGACTTCAAGAAGTCGCTGTGTTAAATTTTCTTTCTCATCAAATTTTAGCACGCCGTATTCTATGGGTCTTAATTGAAAGTTTTTTTCAATTAAAACTTCCACAGCAGCAAAACCTAAAAAACGCGAGCCCGGATCAATTCCTAAAATAATCATACTTTATTGAATAAGGGGCTTTTCTTTGAGTCAATATAATGCCAGAATTAAAAAAAGATGACACAAGATGGAATACCGAACAAAAAATTGCCTCTGACAGAAAAAGAAGTTGAAAGCCTTCGCGCTGAGGTCGAAAAAAATCCTAAATCTTTAAACTTTATTCAATTAGGTGATCATTACTATTCTGAAAATAATTTAGATGAATCCAAGTTTGTTTTCGAAAGAGGTTTAAAATATAATCCTCAATCTGCCAGTGGTCTCGTGGGTTTAGCTAAAGTCTTTAAAGCTAAAAATGAGTATGACGTTGCAGCTAAACATCTTTCTTTTGCGATTCAATTGTCGCCGCAAAATTGGCAAGCTTACTTGTTGCGTGCTGATATTTATGTCAAACTGAAAAACCCAGTGCTAGCTTTAAATGATTTCAAAAAAGTACTTCTGTTTAATCCCCGACAGGCCATTGCCAGAAAAGCGATACCTAAACTTGAATCATTAGTTAGCGATATGGATTTGGAGTCAGAAAATTTTCAAATTCAATCGCTGCAGTCATTGCATAAAAACATCAACACAACTGAAAAGACCGCAGTTACTACAGAGTCAACTCCCGCCCAGTTAGAACGAGTTTT
>JAYUQO010000280.1:0-2650 GCA_043756765.1 Bdellovibrio sp.
ATAAAAACAAAAATGAAGAAAATCCTTTGGATGATTTCACGGCCCTTTTCACAGGTTCAGCTAATTTAACGGGTGATGCATTTAAGAATAATTGGGAAAATTCGTATTACATTACTATACCTGAAGTTGTTAAAGCATTTGCTAAGCAATATGCATACACTTGGGATAAGTTAGCGACGGAAATTCCCTATTTACCGGAAACAGCTTTAGTTTTAGATAACTTAGAGGACGAACCCATAATCAAAAGCAGCGAGGTTGAAAAATAATGATAAAAATGCTTTTGAATTTTCTTAGTGTGTCTAGTTTAGTTTTTTTAACAGCTTGTGCTGTTCAAAAAAGAACGCCCACTGGGGCGGTGCCTGACCACAATGTAAAAAGTTGTGGATTAATATCATCAAATGAAACATCAAGAACGGCATTGGACGCTGGGGATGTTTTATATACATTGCAAATTGACTGCAATAAAGATGGAAAAATAGGCCAAGAAGACACACATATCTTGGCAGCATTTGAATACAGTGAAGTTCGACCTGAGCAGAAAATCTGGCTTAAAAATTTACATAAAAAAGCTGTCTTAGCAGAAAAAAAAGCATCAGCGCTACCGCATGTGTGCGTTAAATATAAAGCTGAAGCTGATCCATGTTTAACATTTAAAAATGTTTATGGCGTTGAACCTGAATTCACTAGCCAAGTGCATTCTATCCAAGGACAACACAATGCGAACTAAGATTATATGTTTGATAGTTTTAATAACTTCACAATTGATGTCTGCTGAAAATGATTTTGTTTTACCAATAACTAATGCAACTGAATTTGAACAACAAAAGATTTGGAATCGTTACTGTTTGGGCGAAAGAAAATCCGTTGAAATTCCGCAACCAAATTATGCCGATTCAGATATTCAAGCTGCAGCTAAAAAATTAGCAGTCGTTTCACCGTACAGTTTCTATTTTTATTCTGGGCCTTTATTTTCTTATAAACTAAAAATAGGCAAAGAACTGGTTGATCCTCCAGCCAGTTTTCCTAAAGATATCAAGCAAGTTAAAAATGGCCATAAAAATGCTCATGCTTTTTTAACTTTGCTTTGCGGTGAATTTAGAGATCGACCTACTTTAATTAAAGAGAAAATAAATTGGGTTAAAAAAATGTATTTACTACCTGATCAGCCTCAAAAAAAGATTAATTTAAATCATGATCTTTGGCCGCAATTTTCAGCGCGTTCTTACAACAAATATATTAACACTTCAAAAGATATTTTTTCTGCTAAAGAAACTTTATTTAAAACTAAAAAATATAAAACGATTTTAGATAGTTTTATTGAGGATTATCCAGTCGGTCCGTCTACTGTTTGTGAAACTAAATTTATTATCAAAAAATATATTGAAACAGAAGCTGAGTTCAGCCCAATTGCTTTACGTAAAAAAGACTCTGATCTAATCCAGGCTTTAACTTCTTATTTAACTGAATTTAAAAAATTTAAAAATAGATGTACGGCAAGTGATTTAGCCCATTTCTATAATTTCAGAGGTGATTCAAACTTTAAGCCGAATTCACCTGAGTCAAACGGAATGATTTGGTATTCGACGACGATTTCAAATATTTGTGGACGTCTTGACGACGGCCGAATCACTTTGAAATCAAAAATGGAAGGTAAAGTCGAAGATCCAGAAATTTGTGAAAAATATTACAAAAATCCGTTCGCTTACAGATGGTCAGCCGCGCGGGCAGGTTTAGCGACTTGGATTTTACGCGAAGAATCTTTTGATAAAGATTTTTCATCTGAAAAAACCAGTGTACAAATTATTCCTCATTTAAGACCAATGCATAAGCCTTTTGGATTTAAATTACCAGCTCAAGCAACTGAACAAGAACCTAGTAAACTTTATTTTTCAACATTAAAGCAATGGGAAAATTCTAAAATAGAATTTTGGCAAAGAAATGATTTAGGATTTAATGCTATTACCGGGCTAGGAACAAAAATAGTTAATCGAAATTTAGCTTTTTCAAGATTGCGAGATGCCGTCAATCGCCATACGGATTGGTATAATTCAGGTTATGATGACGGGTTGGGATTAAAGCGTGATCAGGCCTATTCGCCATTCGTGGCCAGTAGTTATGAAATGAGTGCTTCTGACGGTTTTACATCACCAGGGGTTACGGTGCAGTCACCAAGTGATGGCTGTAAGCATTGGATGTTTGTTTTTAAATTAAAATTAGATCAATGGTATAACACTGTGTCTATTCAGCAAAAAAAACCAATCAACTTTGATCGTCATTGGTTGGATGAAACTAGTTTTGGAACTAACGGTCTAGCTGATAGTGAAAGAGCTTTGGACCGCATGGGCACAGCCTTAGAAGGTGAAATGGATTCAATTTTATATTTGCATAACATCACGAACTACGATGAAGTGAATGCCAAGTGCGGCGCTGAATACATGGAGTAGCTGTAAATAATTATGAAAAAAAAAGTCAGTTTGTATTTTAAATTTTTTTTATTTTTAATGGTTATGCCAGCAGCAGCGGTTGGCTCTTTTTACGCCTTAGATCAAACTGGTTTTTTTAATATTAGTCAGGTCGAGCTTGAGTTAAAAACATCTCATGAGCAAAAAAACTTTGCTTATCCTTATCTTGAAGAATTAAACGGCAAGTT
>JAYUQO010000281.1:0-6993 GCA_043756765.1 Bdellovibrio sp.
GTTGAATAAACCAGCTGAATAATAGCTTAATAACCTAGTTTGTAACTAAATAATTTTAAAAGGAGTCCAAAAAGACTCCTTTTTTATTTTGAGATGATAAAATGTCAAAAGAAGAAAAAAACAATTCAAAATACCGACAAATTGGAAAAATCAAAGATGCCCATGGCTTAAAGGGCGATCTGTATGTGATTTTTTTCTCTAAAGATTATTCATGGATTGGT
Source organism: Bdellovibrio sp. (assembly GCA_043756765.1). GTDB lineage: Bacteria > Bdellovibrionota > Bdellovibrionia > Bdellovibrionales > Bdellovibrionaceae > Pseudobdellovibrio. The sequence continues at coordinate 222 of JAYUQO010000281.1, forward strand.
GATATCGAAGTATTTTTCTTAGGTGAATCATTTAAACCCTATAACGTGATTAAAATGTCTGAACACAAAGATGGACTTAAAGTTCAGGTTGAAGGCCTTAGTAACCGAAATGAATCTGAAGCCCTGATCGGACAAAATGTGTACCTTGAAGAATCTTTTTTTGCATCTAACGATGGGGATTCATTATTTCTAGTAGAAATTGAAAATTTTGAAGTGTTCGACCAGAATACAGGTCTTCTTATAGGTACAGTTGTGGGGTTTTCAAATAACGGGGCTCATGATAACTTATCTGTTAAATCACAGTCAAATTTTCAGCCACAGCAAATATTTGATATTCCATTTGTCAAAGATTTCGTTAAAGATATCGATCATACCAATAAAAAAATAAACATGATTTTGCCTGAAGGGTTACTAGCCATCAATGAAGACGAATCTTAGTTTAACTTACATCACTTTATTTCCAGATTTGATCAGCACTTATCTGCAGGATGCTTTATTAAAAAAAGCCAGTGTTCAAGGAATTTTTAAATACCAAATCATTAATTTACGAAATTATTCAGATAATAATTATAAATCGGTTGATGAAAAAGTTTACGGCGATAATGATGGTATGATTTTAAGGCCAGATATCGCAGATCTTGTCTTTGTCGATGTCAAAAAAAACAGCCCTGCAAAAAGTTTAACGATTTATATGTCACCGCAGGGTAAAAAACTGGATCAGAAAATTTTAAATGATCTAGCCAGCTATGATCATTTAAATATTCTTTGTGGACGTTACGGCGGCATTGATCATCGAACAATTGATCAACATATTGATCTTGAAATTTCAATTGGTGATTATATTTTAAGTGGTGGTGAATTACCGGCCTTAGTCTTAACTGAAAGTTTATCAAGGTTAGTTAAAGGTGTTGTTGGTAATTCTGAATCAGTCATTCAAGATTCTTTATCTAAGGGTTTATTAGAATCCCCGCAGTTCACGAAGCCACAAGTTCATGGTGAATTGAAAGTTCCAAGTGTGTTGCTGTCGGGGCATCATGAACGGATTAGTCTATGGAAAAATATCACAGAAGTGATGATGACGTACTTTAAAAGAAAAGATTTATTAGACCAATATATTAAAGATCATATGACAAAAAAATTAGATAAAGATTTGATCATGCAATTTAAAAAAATATTAAAACACAGTGCTGATTTTGAAATGGATTTGCTAGAAATCTTTGAAAATAAAGAAGTTACTGAATTTCAAAATTTTTTAAAACAAATGATTCAAAATTTAGAACAGGGAATTTAGTCTTATGAAAAGAAAAGCTCCCTTAGCAGTGGCGTTGATGCATTACCCAATTATTGATCGACTAGGGCGAATGTGCGCAACAAACATCACTAATTTTGATATTCATGACATTGCAAGATCTTGTCGCGTGTACGGTGTTGAAAAATATTATTTGATTCATCCGTTAAAGGAACAATTGATGTTTGTTGAGAGGGTTCTGGATCACTGGCGTGTTGGTGAAGGGTCTAAATTAAACCCCATGAGACAAACCGCTTTAAGTGACGTGCGGACTGCTGAAAATATGGAAACGGCACTTGCTGATTGGGGTCACCCTAACGCACGAATTGTAGCAACTCATGCTAGAAATCTACCTGGCCAAGAGAAGTTCACATTTGAAAGGTTCAAGACGGTTTTAGCCACAGAAGACGACCCTTACATGCTTATTTTTGGAACAGGTTTTGGGTTAACTCAAGATTTTATGAAAAATTGTCATGCTGTCTTAGACCCTATCAAAGGGGACTCAAAAGATGACTATCGTCACCTTTGTGTCAGGGCCGCTGCAAGTATCTGTCTTGACCGCCTGTTAGGTACATGATAACACATTAGATCTTTGTAATTATAAAGGACGACATATGGCTAAGAAAAATTCAAAAGCAGTTACGACAACACGAACTATTTCTAAAAAACAGAAAAAAGTTTCTAAAACGACAATTAAAGAAACGAATCTAGTTCGCCGAGTCACTTTAAAATCAGCTAAAAATTCTAAAATTGCTAACTTTGCTCCGGGTGATACTGTTAACGTTTACGTTAAAGTTATCGAAGGTGAAAAAGAACGCGTTCAGCTTTACAAAGGTGTTGTGACTAAGATTCAAGGTCACTCTCACAAAACTTTTACTGTTCGTAAAATTTCTGCTGGTGTTGGCGTGGAAAGAACTTTCCCGTTTAACTCACCATCAATTGATTCAGTTGAATTAGTATCACACGGTAAAGTCCGTCGTGCTAAACTTTACTACTTAAGAGATTTAGATGGTAAAGCGGCTCGTATCGAATCTGAATTAGCGGCACCAGTATCAGATGCCTCAAAAACAGAAGCTTAGTTTTAATAAAAAAATATTACTCTCGTTACCTCAACCACTCATCGGAATAGATGAAGTGGGCAGGGGATGCCTCGCCGGACCAGTTTGTGCCGGCGTTGTTATTTTAGACGAATCAAAACCACATAATCATTATGTCGACTCAAAAACCCTATCAGAAGACAAAAGATCTGCATTAGCTGACGACATCTGCTCGAATCATATGTTCGCCATAGGTTGGGCTAGTGTTGATGAAATTGATCAAGTGAATATTCGTCAGGCCACTTTCTTGGCGATGAAGCGTGCGCTCGACGATCTTTATAAAAAATATCCAGATTTTAAAATGGCAGGTGTGGTGATCGACGGGCGGGACACTCTTCCGAATCTCGGACTGACAAAGCAGCTAGCTATCATTAAAGGCGATCAACACGTGAGATGCATTTCTGCAGCTTCTATAGTCGCAAAGGTCGCCAGAGACCGTTTAATGACCGAATTGTCATTGCAGCATCCAGACTACGGTTTTGAAAAACACAAAGGATATGGAACTGAATATCACCGAAAAGCCATCGCAAAAATCGGCATCACCAATCACCACCGAAAAACTTTCGGCGGCGTCAAAGAATATATCTCAGCGTAAAAATAAAATTACAAATTTGAATGCAGCTAAAGGTTCGTGGGCTGAAGCTATTGTTCGTGAACATTTAGAAAAAAAAACCTACCAGTTAATGGCACAAAGATATCAAATTCAAAGTGTTGAAATAGATTTAGTCTTTAAAAAAAATCAAGACTGGTTATTAGTTGAAGTGAAATATTTAGATAACTGTTGGCGGGCCGGTGAACGGGTCTCGAAAAAACAAATCAACAGATTACAAAAAATAAATCAGTATTTAAGATTTAATAAAAAAATAAAACGAATAGGTTTTGTAATAGCTTTAGTCGAAAAAAATAAAAAAATTCATTGGATTAATTTAGCTGATTACTGAATATTCAGTTCATCCGGTGGGATCACTTTTGGCGGCTTGCCATCAAAAGTAAAATCAAATCCTACTTTCCATTCTGCTTCCGAGCCGACTTTTTGTTCGCGGTAGAAATTAATAGCCCAACATTCACCCGGTGGTTTTAATTGTGTAATCAGTGAAAACTTTTTAAGACGGGTGTCTTTGTTGGTGCGATTATCGCTGGTATCGATCACAAAACCTGATAGCACATTAAGATATTTTGTGACAAAACCTAAGGCCAGCAATACATCATCGGTTTTTGGGTCTTCGGTTCTTTTAGAAATATAACCAATTTTAAAATACTGTTGTTGCTGGTTTAAATACGATAGTGATGTTGAAGAATTTGTCGCAGCCAAATACGGATAATAACTAAATTGGTTAGTCAGAGTATATTCGTTGATTGTTAAATTTAGAACGCCCGTTAAATCAGATAGGGCTTGGCTGTTACCGCGTTCAACTTGGTACAAGTCGTAGGCCTGCGATAATCTAAAATCAAGTAAGTTGGCATAACTGTTATCGGCCTTACGTTTTTTGATCACACGATTTAGAAGCGTCAACGTCACTAAATGACGATCATATACACGATCTTCATAATCAAATTGTAAACCTTGAGTTGAATTTAAATCAGCATTTGAAGCATTACTGCGTGACGTGTTTGAAAAATCTCCATTTTTAACATTGCCAAAAAAAGGATGAGCATCTTGCTCGAACCACGGAATATTTGTGTAATGTAATTCTGGAATAAATTCGTGTTTGTATTTATTTTTCTGATCTTCGGATTCGTAAATTTGATAAAGTCTGCTTCGTGAATTTAAATCAAATTGTGCAAATTTTCTAGCGTTATTGCGGCTTTCACCAACTGGAAAAATATAATGGGCTTCGTTATATGAAATTTCTGGTGAAACATTAAATAAATTAAACGGTGAGTAGGTTTTTGTTGCCAGTTCAGTCTTAAATAAAATTCTTTGTCCAGTTCTGATTTGATCAATATTAGGATCATATACCCCATCATATATCTGTGTACAAAGTGAACTCAGTCTTGTATCGCAAGTGGGGTCATTTGTGGCGTTGGTCACATAGCGCTGCTGACCATCGTTCGACATATCATCCCATTTGCGATCTCTTGTGAAATGATCGTATTGGGCTTTAAAGTTATAAAAAAGTGGAAGGTCACCCATTTGTTTGGTAGTTGAATCGATTTTTATTTGGGGTAGTTGTTGAACAGCATCATCATTAGGCTTTGTTGGGTTAACTGCTAATAAATGTTTGTAATAAATTGCATCGACTTGCCAAACAGTGTGATCTGTTTTTTGTGTTAGGTTTAATCTATTTTCAAGACCACTTTCAGCATAGTTTTTAAATTCATCAGAAAAGTCTTTTGGATATTGCAGATCACTAATCAAACTGACTTTTAACCTAGCCATTAGATTTGAATTGAATGAATACTGATTGTAACCTTGCAATGACCAACGATCGAATTGTTTATCCTTTTCTTCGGGCTGCAAAAAATGATTGTATCGCTCTTCAGACGAAAAAACCGTATCATTAATATGAGATGTGTTTAGATAGCCAAAAGAATTTTCATCAGCCACATAACGGTGTTCGATCATTTTTTTTAGACCACCTAATTCATAATTTTTCAAAGTTAAAGTCATGTCTTGCGATCTAGACATCGCCCAGAAAAAACTTTGTGATAAAACTGAACGTCTTTTCGGGATATAACCGATTTCAGGAAACAATAAACCAGATTGTCTTTCATTTTTAAGTGGCACAACTAAATACGGTAGCCAAAGAATAGGGATGTCGCTGACTTTTAAAAATGTATTTTTTAAAAATGCATACCCGCCTAATTCGGCTTTGATTTGGGTTGCATCAAAACTCCATGATGACGGGCAGTTGGTGCAAGTTGTGTAATCGGCATCAACCACATAAAAAGTCGTAGGACCCCGCTGTTCAATAAAGCTTCCCTGAAAACGAACATTGCTGGACTGAACATAACCATTAATAATCACCGATTGATTAGCAAAATAATCAAAACTAATTTCATCGCCACCAATTTCATACTCAGGACTGCGAATTTGCACGTGACCTTTAAAGTTAGCTTGTTTTTTTTTCAAATTGATATCGACACGGTCAGCTTTGAAATATTGATTCTGATAAATAATTTGCACGTTGCCATCAACAGTGACAAGACCTTGTTCGTAGTCGCGGGTTAGATTGTTAGCTGTAATTGTAAAACCAGCCACTTTGGCCTGATTAATGGTTGGGTTAGCTGCCACGTTAGTAGCCGGTTCAGCAAAAGCTGGACTTAGTCCAGATAGGCTTAAAACAGTCAAAAATAAAATCAGATTAAACACGTTGTGAATCACTTCATAAAGTCTAAAAAGTTTAATTATAAATGTCACTTCAAGACTAGAGTCTATTTACTTTTTTTCCAGTCTGTCGAAAAGGTGTAATGAGGTGTTCATGGAAGCTAAGTTTTATGAAGTGGGTGGCATTACTGTGGTTGAAGTTGTTGGGCGCATTGAACCAGATCAGAACAAGCCGTTCAGAGACGTTTGTGAAAAAAAATTAAAACATAAAGATGTGGTTTTTTGCTTAGAAAAGCTGTCTTTTACAGCATCTGCAAATATTACGACGTTTTTTGAATCTATAAACACTATTCCGAACGCAAAAGTCGTAGGTCTAAGCACTGATTTTCATAAAATTTTAGAGCTAAGAGGCTTAGCTATTAATACTTTTTTAACTTTGTCTGAAGCTATTGATCCAAAGAACTTTTTAAATTTAAAGACAAGTTAGTATTTAATTTTTCTAGCATACGTAATCTTAATTGCAACTCTTCGGACTCGCTTAATTTCTTAGCGAGTTGATTTCTCGTTGATTCTAAGACTAAATTCGATTGGTCAATTTCAGTCTGCGCTTGCATCAAAGCGTTTTTAAGTTCACTCATTTGAGTGGCCAGTGTCATTATTTGATTCTGATTGTCAGATTCTCTGACTTTAGCAGCATTCAAATCCTGCAGCATTTCATCATGAGCCCGTTTAATACGAATCAGTTCATTATCTAAGAAATGCTTTGTCTCAGTTAGTTTTTTCATTCGTAAATTTTCATTTTGGATATCCAAAACTTTTTGTTGATGTTCTACTATTTCTTTAGAAAGAAAATGAATCTGTTCTTCATAGCTAGCAATTAAAGCTGTCTTTTCAGCTTCGAAACGTTTAGCTTGCAGTTCAAGATCTTGACTCAATCCAGCCGATTGCAATGCAAACGAAGCCAAGGCTTTGTTGTTTTGTTGAATCGTGCTTAATAATTGAATATTTTCAAGCGCTAATTGTTCAGATTTAGTTTTTAAATTTTCAACATAGGGCTTTATAATATTTTTAACTTTAAGATGAAACTTAGACAGTCTTTGTAAATCATTTTTTTGCGCT
>JAYUQO010000282.1:0-2634 GCA_043756765.1 Bdellovibrio sp.
GGAAGATAGCCTGGGGTAGGCTCTAGTCGTTTAAACGCTGGAGTCTCGCTTTTTTTCACCTTTTTACCTGTTAGAATCCTGACAGTTTCTATTTATCTAAATTCATCTAAAATCAGCTTTAAACCAAGGAGCCCCCGCCCATGTCTAAAGCTAAATTATTACCATTTATTATCGGATTAATTATTTCAACAAGCCAAAGCACTATGGCCAGCGACATGTGGGACAACTGTTCTTCTGCTGATGGCTATGTTCATTTAGATAATGGCATATTATCAACTGAAGCTTTGGGTGAAATACCTGTTATTTCAATTCAGTTAATGCAAAAAATAGAAACCATAAAAGATATGTGTATTCTTAAGCAGTCTCAAGTTGAAGTCATTGCTTACATGAATGAAACTACCGTCGAGAAAGTCACATATAAAATTAAAGGTACAGCGATAGAATCTTCGATCATCATGCTTTGCGAAAGAGGCGGTAGCGGATTACCAGCCGCGGAAGACTGCGAATAATCGAATTTTGTTGATCTGACTGACTATAAAAGCTAAATATAAAATTGTATGAAAAAAGAAATCCTCAAAATGGTAGCTGGCTTTAGACGATTCAGAGATCGTTTTTTTAACGAAGAAAACTCTGTTTATGATCGTTTAGCAAGTTCTGGCCAACGGCCAAAAACGTTGATGATCGCTTGCAGCGATTCACGTGTTGACCCCGCTAATTTATTTTCAACATCCCCTGGTGAAGTTTTCGTTGTGCGAAATGTCGCAAACCTTGTTCCGCCATTTGAATCGAATATGGGATTTCATGGGGTCAGTGCGGCGATAGAATTTGCTGTGGTTAATTTAGAGGTCGAAAATATCGTGGTTCTTGGTCACCGTCAGTGCGGTGGTATTCAATCTTTGTTTCAACCTGAAAACATTAAACAAGGTGGATTCGTTTCACAGTGGATGTCGATTGCTAAAGACGCCAAAGAAAAAGTTTTACTCAAACTTCCTAACGCAGATTTACAGACTTTATGTAAAGAATGTGAACAAGAATCAATTGCCACCTCATTAAAAAATTTAAAATCGTTTCCATTTATTGAAGAAGCTATTGCCAAGCGTGATATGCAAATTCACGGTATATATTTTGATCTTGAACTAGGTCAGCTGTGGTATTACGACGAAGCTATTGATGCGTTTAGCGAAATCGGTTACATATAAAAAAGGCCTGGTTTTAACCAAGCCTTAGCAAATAAATCTAATCTAAGTAAAAACTAGTATTTTTCGAAACCTAAAGCATCGCTGATTGACGCACTAGAAACAGCTACTGCTTTTCCAGAAGCTTTAAGAATAACTACTGATCCTTTTGCAGATGATTTAACTAAATCAACTGATGCTGAACCTGTGGTTCTCATTGCAGACCATAAGTCTTGTCCAAAGTTAACAACTGCATCTGCAGAAGATGTCACAACTGCTACCGATGTATTTTTAGAAAATGTAAATATATTCCCAGCTGCATCAACAACAAAGCCAATAACTGTTTTAGAACTATCATAAACAGTTCCAATAACTTCAGATGATCCGTCAGCAGAGTCTTTAACCAAGTTACCTGATTGATTCACAGAGAACTCAACACCAGTTGAAATCCAGTTAGCAACTTTACTAGCCATATTTCCAGTGATTGTTGCAGAACCAAATATAACATTTTTAGCCGAATTCCAAACAATCAGAGTTGCCTCTTTACCGTTTTGAGCCGTGCTGCTAGCGAATTCTATAGTTGTCTTCACAGTTTTTTTAGACACATTTACTGATGATTTAACAACATCGCCAGTTGATGTGACAACAAATCTTGCGCCGTCAGCAACGACTTCAGATGTTTTTTCAGACGCTGATTTTAAATGTTCAAAAACGAAAGTCGCTGATTTTCCTGAAAAACCAACTGCTTTAACAGTCATGTTTTTAGAAAAATTGAAAGTTGACTTAGCGCCACCTCCAACTTTTTCGGCTGTCGATGCTACTGAGTTCACACTCGCATTAAATACTTTTACTGATAGTTCTGCTGTTGCATTTACAGCCACAGAAGAGCCATCGCTGCTTCCTTTAATTGAACTACCAATATCTGTTGGGTTTCTAGGTGTAGTTCCACATGCTGTCATAGCAACAACGGCAACTAATGCGATAATTTTTTTCATAAATTCTCCTTGTTTGTTATTATTGACCTTTAATAAGGTGTTTTATATTTACTTTTTGTTTGTAATTTTGAGTGCTTGCAATAACTTCTTTATCCTCTGCCGTTAGTTCAACTTCAACAGCAGAAATAAGTTGTTTGTTGTTTTTTAAATATTCTTCAACTGAAAGCGCAGAAACTATTTCACCAATTCCATACTTTTTAATGGATTCCTGATGAGTCATACAAACAGTTGGCATGATCGATGATATCATTTTTGCAACAAACGGAATCTGTATAGCTGAATACAGTCCTGTTGGCGTTACTAAAGTTGATTTGAAATTCGTTTGTTTTAAGTAACTTTGAGCATCACTTCTGCCTTTAACACTTTCACCTGCTATTGCCGCAGCAATAACTTCTAAAACCCACTGATTAGAATTTTGTTGATCTAAGTCAGTCGATAAAGCTAAGGCATTATAATGGCTTTCT
>JAYUQO010000283.1:0-6950 GCA_043756765.1 Bdellovibrio sp.
CCCATGGGGTCATAGCCTCAGCATAAAGATCGTAAAGGCTTTTGCCTTTCCATAAACTTTTTGAGTCACTAATAAAGAAATCACCTTCTTTAAGATCTAATGTCATCGTGTCAGGAGTATAAGTTTGAATTTTTAAAGCCTGAGCCCCTGTTTTGGCAGCCGCAGTTACTATTTCTAAAGCGCGATCTAATGACTGATTATGATTTCCAGACATTTCTGCAATCATAAACGGAGGATAATTTAAGCCGATTTGATGTTTTCCAAGTCTGATAGACATACTCAATTGCTTTCCTTTAAATGAGATGTAAAATACAATTATCATACCGAGGTTATTTTGCAATTTGTAGCGTTTAGATTGGATTCTTCAAATATTATTGGCAGTGGGCATATGCAAAGGTGCGTTACACTGGCTTTGTATCTTAAAAAGCTAAATATAGACTCACTTTTTGTAACTCAAAAATCAGCCGGTAGCTTTGACTTTATTGCTCAAGAAAATGGTTTTTCTGTGATAAATATTCAACCTTTGACGGTGTCTTTAGACGATGCTGAAGCCACCTATAAAAAACTTCACCAAAGAAAAATAAAAACCTTAATTATAGATAACTACAATTTAGCATCAGACTACGAATCCTACTTTGCCAGCCGCGGAATCAAAGTTATTGTCATCGATGATTTAGATAATCGCCCTCACAACTGCATTGGCCTGATTGATCAAAACTATAAATCTGACTACTCACAGGCTTATAAAAAGCATACACCCGCTACATGCACCCACTTCTTAGGTCCACAGTTTGCATTATTACGACCTGAATTTTTTAGGCCAAAGTTTTTGAGTCAAAAAATCAATCCTGCTTCTGAACAAAAAGTCTTTGTTTTCTTTGGTAGCGCAGACCCAGATGGTGAAACTTTACGATTTATTCGTGAAACGGCTGCTGTCGATTTATCACCTTTTCAGTTTGAAATTATCGCATCGAAAGGGAATAAGTGTATCAATGAAATTCAATCTGCGGTGAAAAATAAAAATCATAAACTTCATTTTTCACCACCAAATATATCTGAACTGATGAGCCAATGTAGTCTTTATTTCGGCAGTGGCGGATCCATCACCTGGGAACGGATAGCGCTAGGTTTGAACGGAGTTGTTGTTTCTGTAGCTGACAATCAAGTTAAGGGCTGCTCTGATTTACATAACGACAATTATCACACTTATTTAGGTCAAGCTTCATCAGTTTTTTACGGAAATATTATTGAATTTATAAATCAGTTTAAAGCTAAAACTTTCAAAAATAATCAAGACATCAAGCCCCAAATAGAAAATATTCATAAAATTGTGGATTTTATTATTTCTCAGATCGAGAACTGATAAACATCAATGCGCTCATTATTTTTATCAAAAGAAGTCTGATATTTATAACCAGCCTTTTCAAAACTTTTAATCGAAGCCATGTTGGTTTTTTTGATTTCAGCCAATAAATGTGAACTGCTTTTGTTTTTGACTGCTTCTACAGATCCCATTTCTATGACTTTGGACCCAAGACCTTCTCCGATGTAGTTTTCGTCAAGTGCGACACTGACTTTACTGGATTCATCGACTCTAAAATAACCGACCAAGTCCTTTTCAGCTGAGTTTTCTACACTAAAAATATAAAATATAATATTTTTATTTTTTATGGCATTTTCGAACCACAAAGAGTGCTGTTCCCAGCTTATTGGATTTGAACTTAAAGAATTTTTTACGCTTGATGAGCTGTTTCTTGTTTTAAAAACAAATGCACAATCATCACTATGCGCAGCTCGCAAAGCCAGCTTGAAATTCATATAAATTTTCTAAAAACGGGTTTAACAGCGTCACCTATTAAAAATGACTTAACACTTTTAGTTTCTAAGGCCTGCTTGTAAACTTGAAGCATCTGTTCAAAAGCCATTTCAAAATAACGAACATCGTCTTCAGTGTGTGAATAACAAGGAACAAAAATACCTTGAAATAAAACCCCATGTTTAATCATTTCTTGTAATGCTAAGGTTCTGTATTCGGCCGAAACAACGTGGTTTGAATCTTTAAAAGCAAAAGCCAGCATCCATGATGTCTCAGATACGCTGATGAATTCTTGTAAATTATTTTTTTGAATTAAGGATTTACACTTATCAATCAATAAATGACCAATGCGGTGATTATGCTTGATAACATTGTTTTTCTGAAACTCTTTAATCGTCGCCATGCACGCTGCCATAGCATGAGTTTCCCCGCCATGAGTTGACGAGATTAAAAATACTTTTTCTTCGCCAGTGTTTTTTATCCCACCTAAATTCATAATCTCTTTTTTTCCGGTTAAGGCACAAAAAGAAAAGCCATTAGCGATGCCTTTACCCCAAGTGATCATATCTGGGACCACTTTCATGTTTTCAACAGATCCCGGGAAACCTGTTTTAAATCCAGTAATCATTTCATCCATAATGTATAAAGCACCATGTTTATGACAAATATCAATCAATTGTTGAATGTAGTCTGCTGGTTGAGGATGATTTTTTTCAGGTTCAGATATGACACAAGAAATTTGTGAAGGATACTTTTCAAAAAGTTGTTCTAATGTTTTTAAATCTAAACTGTTGTAAGTCAAAGTCATATTTTGGATGTGTTCAGGAACGCCACGGTTACAAGCTGTCTTCCCAATGAACCAATCATCATAAGAATAAAATGGATGGTCAATTGGATACGCGATTAACTGCCTGCCTGTGTAGGCCCGGGCTAACTTCACAGCGGCCGTTGTTGCAGTAGACCCATTTTTGGCAAATTTAATCATTTGGTGACAGGGCACTAAACTTAAAAACTTTTCGGCCATTTCACGTTCTAAATAAGAAGGTCTTTGAAAGTTAACACCTTTTAAAATTTCTTTACGAACAGCTTCTAAAACAGGTTCATAAGCATGTCCCAGACTGACCGATGTTAAGCCCATTGAACAATCTAGAAATTGATTGCCATCAAGATCCCAAACCTGAGACCCCAAACCGTGAGATATTGCTGCAGGGGCTTTAGCTGGAAACTGATCATCACCTTTTGAATAAGTGTGCGATCCACCTGGAATTAGATGGTGAATTTGATTTCTGTATTCATCTGAACGGTCAAATTTATTTATTTTTCTAAGCATGAAATAATCCTAATCTTAAATCAATTTGGAGTCATTAATATCATAAGCTTACGACCATCGAAAAACCTTTAGAAAGATCAGTCTTCGACTCATTTTTGACATCAAGCGAAAAGCCAGCTTTCTCATAAGCTGTAATAGCTGCTTTGTTGTCATTACTCACACCAAGATAAACTTTTTTAAGTCCCAAATTTTTAAGTTCTTTAGATAAAGCCTTAAAAATCTCAGTAAAAACACCTTTACCACGCCATTCAGCAGCGCCAATCAGCACACCTAATACGGTATAGCCTTGCTTAAAATCGATTGGTTCGAATTTAATATTTCCAATATGTTTACTTTCTTCACGGTCGTAAATGCCGAAAAATAAACATTCACGACTATTGAATTTTTCTTGCGCATACAGCTTCAAACTAGCTAAGGTTATATTTTTATTCTTAGAATACTCAATAAATCCAATATCACTATCTTGTTTAAACCATGACATGTAAGTTTCTGTAACCAGTTCTTCAGTTAAAATCTTTAGTAAAAATCTTTCTGAAAGCACTTCATTATGATTCACTGGATCTATCCTATAATTTTTTTGACAGATTCAATCACTTGTTTCACTTGATCGTCTGTCATCGCTGGAAACAGCGGTAAAGTTAGAGCTTCTTTATAGTAACTTAAAGCCTCTTTATATGAATCAAGACCGATACCAAAATTTTCACGATAATAAGGCATCATCGGCACTGGTAAATAATGAACATGACCCTGTATGCCTAATTTTTTAAGTTCTTCGATCACTTCGTATCTTGTTTTACCTAGTTTTTCAAACTGGACACGCACAACAAATAAATGATTCCCGCTGGATTTACGATGGCCAAATTGTGGTATTGTTAAATTTTTAAGACCTTTAAATTCGGTTTCGTATCTTTCAGCTATTGCAATACGACGATTTAAAAATTGATTAATTCTGTTTAATTGTGATGTCCCAAGTGCCGCCTGCATTTCTGTCATGCGATAATTATATCCTAACGACTGCATTTCATGATACCACTGATTACGTTGACCATTTGTTAACGCTTCATCACTGACAAGTTGATCATCTAATTTGTTAATTCCATGAGATCTTAAACGTAAAAGTTTTCTGTAAACCTCATGATTATTTGTGGTCATTAAACCACCTTCACCACAGGCAATATTTTTAACAGGATGAAATGAAAACCCAACGATATCTGAATATTTACAGTTTCCGATCATTGAACCGTCTGCATATTTCCCACCAATGGCATGAGCAGCATCTTCGATGACTTTAACATTATATTTTTGTGCAATCTGATGGATTTCTTTCATATCACAAGCCAACCCCGCGAAATGCACTGGCATAATGATTTTTATTTTATTATTTTTACGAAGTAATTCATCAATTTTAGCAGGATTAATATTTAATGTTTCCGGATCTATATCGGCAAATAATGGATTAGCTTTACAATATAAAGCCCCGTTACTTGAAGCACAAAAGGTTAATGGTGATGTGATCATGTAATCGCCTGGGCCTAAACCTAAAGCTTCACAAGAAATATGTATTCCCGCTGTCCAGTTCATAACGGCCACGGCATATTTTGCACCAACTAGGTTAGCAACTGCTTTTTCAAATTTTTCAATTTCAGGACCTTGTGTTAATGAGGAAGATTTTAAAACGCTCACGACAGCGTCAATATCAGACTGATCAATAGAGTGCTGTCCGTAATGAATCATAGATTTAACCGCACTTTCTAGTTTGATTTCTTGTTGGCTTTCTTTATTACTAACGTGTTGGCTTTCTTTTTTAAGCTTTTCGAACCCGCTGACGACAGAACCAAATTTGTAATTAATCGCTTTCTTAATTTTTTCATTTGATAGTGTCATACATTGGGGTCTGATAACAGCTTTCGGTTTTTCAGCGATTGAAAATGGCTTGATATACTTTGTTTCAATATTTATTGATTTTAGGTACTGAATAGCAAATTCGTATTTAGATATTTTTTCATCACTGGCCACATTATAGATTCCGAAACATTTTTTAGCTAATAATTCATAAGTTGCTGTGACTAAGTCACCCATGTAAACAGGATTAAAATAAACATCACCAGCAATTGATATCTCATTTTTAGATAGACTATTTGATTCTATCCAGTCAGTGAAGCTGGGCTTGTTGGCTAATGATTTTCCATAAAAATTAGTTCGAAGAATTAATGCTTTGCTATTTTTTTGTAATATAAGATCTTCGGCTGCTTTTTTTGAAAAAGCGTAGTAATTCACTATGTCAGTTGGGTCTTCTTCGGTAAACATTTTTTGTTTATTCGCATACAAATGATCTGTAGAAATATAAACAAATTGAATATTATTATTTTTGCAGATTTCTGCCATTTGGGCTGGGATCACTGTATTCATCAGATCGGCTTCGGCTTTTTCGGATTCACAGTCTTCGATACTTGTAAGGCCTACAAGGTAGGCCACAACTTGTGGTTTATTTTGATCAAGAATTTGGCTGAATTTTAAAAGATCTACTTTGTTTAAATCTAGAAACAAATCTGAAGTCTGATTTTGATTTTTGCGGGATGTTCCTACTATTTGACCCTGAGGAAAAAGATCTTTGAATTTCTTGTTCCAGTAAGACCCTAATAATCCATCTACGCCTATGATCAGTGTTTTCAAATTAATACTCGATAGTTTCTTCTTTCAAAATTGTTTGTAATTCTTCAGCACTTAAAACTTTATTATTCTGAGAAGAGTCATAGCAAAATCCATCTGCTACAAGTTTGCAGTTATTTTTCTTCATGTAAGCTACGCTGTCCCACCATTTCATTTGTGGCATAATCACGTATTGATGTGGAAATTCGACAGTGTTCATCGCATCGTCAGGCCCAATCATGGCTTCATGAACTTTTTCACCAGGGCGAATTCCAATAATATCGACTTCGCACTCTGGCGCCACAGCTTTTTTGATTTCCATTAATTTCATTGTCGGAATTTTGGGAACAAACAGTTCTCCGCCGTCCATTGTGTTCAATGCGTTTAATACAAACTGCACACCTTGGGTCAAAGTGATCATGAAACGTGTCATACGATCATCTGTGATAGGAACCCTGCCCGTGTGCTTAATTTTATTAAAAAATGGAATAATACTGCCACGACTTCCTATCACGTTACCATATCTGACCACGCCAAATTTAGTCGTGCGATCTTTGACTAACCCATTAGCCGCGATAAAAAGTTTATCTGAACAAAGCTTTGTTGCTCCATACAAGTTAGCCGGATTACAAGCCTTATCAGTTGATAGTGCGATCACTTTAGAAACTTTATTTTCGATGGCTGCATTAATCACATTGGCAGCGCCATCAATATTTGTGCGAATAGCTTCAATAGGATTATTTTCAGAGGCTGGGACTTGTTTCATTGCCGCCGCATGTATAACAATATCCACACCCTGCATTGAAGTTTTTAAACGATTAAAATCTCTGACATCACCAATCACAAACTTAATTTTTGGCGATGTAGCCCATTGTTGCATTTCGAACTGTTTCAGTTCATCACGACTAAAAATAATTAATTCTTTAATATCAGAATGTTCAATGGCATATTTTGTAAATCGTTTACCGAAAGAACCGGTGCCGCCAGTTAAAAACACAACCTTATCTTTTAATATATCCTGCACACTGCTAGATAATTGATTAGACACTGCAAATACCCCTTTAAAACAAATAAAATATCGAAATATGTTTGAATTCTTAAGTAATTAAGCCTATTTAATAAAGAGGTGTCAAAATATTTATTTTCCCTCACAGT
>JAYUQO010000284.1:0-20113 GCA_043756765.1 Bdellovibrio sp.
AAAAATAAAACTGTCCACGTGGGGTTAAGAGTAAACCCTTTGATCGATGCAGGTACGCACCCTTATATTTCGACAGCGTTAAAAGACTCTAAATTTGGAATCCAACTTGAAGACCTTAAAGAATGTCTTCAGTTATTTAAAACAACAAAAAAAGTGCAATTTAAATGTTTAAGTTTTCATATTGGGTCACAAATTTTAGAAACCAATGTGTTTAAACAATCCATTGAAAAAATGAAAGTTTTATTTTTAGAATTAAAATCAGAATTTAGTGAATTAGACCGTTTTGATGTGGGCGGCGGATTAGGGATAGATTATAAATCACATGCAGCTAACGAAGATCATGAACGTTGGTTATCTCTTAAAAAAATCTATGAATCAGAATTAAATGATTTTAAAGCTGATGTTCTTTGTGAATTAGGCCGCTTTGTTGTGGCTAGATCTGCGGTTTTTGTTTCACAAGTGCAATATATTAAAAACAAAAATTGTCTAGTCCTTGATTTAGGAATGAATAACAACATGCGACCAAGTTTATATCAAGCTCATCATGCTTTTTATAATTTGAAAAATCATTCTCAAAATAAAAATAATTATAAAATTGTAGGTCCAGTTTGCGAATCGTCAGATATTTTTCATCAAAATTATGAACTCACACAAGTTTGCGAAAATGATCTTTTAGTTATGGCCGATTGCGGAGCCTACGTTAGATCTATGGCTAGTGATTATAATCTAAGACCTATCGCTGAAGAAATATTTATTTAAAGCACGTATCTGTTTTCAAATAACTTTTCGGAATACAGGCTGGTTGATTTTCAGTACACTTAATTCTTAAGTGAAGATGATTTCCATGTCCGTAAACATGATTGATTGATCCGAAAATCTTTTTAGCAAAATCTTTTTGTTCAGCTGTTAGATCAGATATTGATTTAGCATAAGTGCAAAGATCTGCTTTGATCGCTTTATCCATAAATATACGATCAATAGGAACATCTTTTTGTTCAAACATTATTTTTAATAAATTAAATGTTTTTTCCTTTGAATATAGTTTTTTGTTAAATACTCGAGGCTTCATTTTAACAACATTCGGGAAGTCGATATTATCATTTCGGCTTGGGTAAGCAATATCAACATCGACTCCGTTTTGATGGCTTTTATGCGGAGCCACTGGACCGCCGTTTTGTTTAGATAAATTACTAATAAAGATTTTTCGTCCAGTTTCTTCGTACATTTTTTCACCTGTTGAAGCGATAAGATCAACTATTTCTTGTGTTCCAAAATATTTTTTATTAGTCGGATCGCCAATTTTGTAAAAGTTTTGATGATTCATTGTTTTAAATTGTTCAAGCAAAGACGTCGCATTTCTTAATCGACCATTTTCTGGAAGCTTAATAGCTTGATTGTATTTAATAATTTTAGATTTGTCGTCTTGCTTAAGTTCAGCGTTGATCACTTTTTTATTTTCATTGACTTTAACCGTTGGTGAAGTTGTTGCTGTTGCAACAGTTTGTGAAGCAATTTTTGATTCAGAAATTTCTAATAATTGGTCTAAATCTATAGTTGAAAGTTGACCTACAGGATTTAAATTTAAGGATTGTTCATCGCCTTCAGCTTGTTCTGGTTCTTGTGCAGTGTCAGTAGCTGAGACTTCTTCAATGTCTGACACTTCTGTAGTTTCTTCAGATTCATTTTCCTCGACAGCAGTCACAACTGCAGATAAAGTTTCAGATACAGTTTCTGTTGGTGGGTGAATTTGCGAATCAGCGGCATCCTGTGATTTAACCGGCAAATGTCTCGAGTTAATAGCTTTAGGGGTTTGGGTCGTAAGAATCGGATTTGTATCTTTTGATAGATGACTTAAACTTTGAGTTTGTTTTGCATAAAATTTATTTTCATAATGGGCCACAAATTCAACTAAAGCTTCAGAGCAATCAAATTCTCCATTGTCAGTGATTTCAAGACATGTAACTTGTGCTGCGATTTTAATTTTAGGATTACTGTTTTTTATAGTTTTTAAAGCAAAAGACCCAGTATCTGTAGTGTGAGATCCTTTTAATTCAAACTGACTTTTTACGATTACATTTTTTTCATCAGTGTCATAAATTTCAAGTTCGCCTGTCGTTGAAAATTCACCAGTAGCTAATGAATACTTTTTTTGACTTTTAATAATATTAAGACCTTTAAGATGAATAATCTTAGTTTTATTTTTAATCACATCAGCTGGTTTTTCATAGCGTTGTTTTTCAGTTTCAGGAAGAGCATCATATTGCGAAACAGTCGGATTTAGCGGGGCTTCAACTACTGTGTTTTTAGCAGTGCCTCTAATGCCTTTTGCGCTGGGTGAACAGCCTGCTGCGGCAAGAGTTATAAGGACTAATATTTGGGTCAATAAAGATTTGGTTTTAAACGAGTGCTTTTCCATATATCAGAATGATGCACTTTTGTCGCCACGAACAGTGGTTGGAAGCCTGTATAATTGATCCTATAGATGATTAAGGGTGAATGGAACTTTTGCCTGTCTAAGTTATTTTCAGAGGACAGAAACTGTCTCGAAACGGATGTGTTTATCAGTATAACCTGACAATAAGCTTAAAGCTAATTTTTCAAATTGCAGACCACTATCTGTCAGTGAAATCTGAACTGAATCTGAACTTTCATTCGTTGGTAAAATGATTTGATTTTGCATATCATGCTTAATGATTTCAGCGATCGCAAGACCCGAATCAATCAACTGAATACCAAGGCCAAAAACTTTTTGAATAGAAACTTTTAACAGCGGATAATGTGTACAACCTAATACCACAGTGTCGACATCATGGCTTTTGAGTTCTTGCAGATAACGAAAGGCAATTAAGTTAGTGATCGGGTCATCGTGCCAGCCTTCTTCAGCTAAGGGAACAAAAAGCGGGCAGGCTGCATTGAAGACATCGATTGTGGCATCATGTTTTTTTATTTTTTGAGTATAACTTTCAGATTTAATTGTGGCTCTGGTTGCTAAAACACCGACTTTTTTATTTTGGGTTTTTTGTGCAGCTAATAAGGCCCCTGGATCAATCACATTGTAAACAGGAATGTTGTTATAAATTGTTTCAAAAATTTGTGTCGATGCGGTATTACAGGCGACGACGATGGCTTTCACATCATGACGAATTAAAAAATTCATATTTTGTTCAGAATATTTTCTAACAGTGTCAGCTGATTTACTACCGTATGGAAGCCTAGCTGTGTCACCTAAATAAATAAAATTTTCTTCAGGAAAAGCTTTTAACAATTCACGAAGAACTGTTAATCCGCCAATACCTGAATCAAAAACGCCAATCGGCTTTGTTGAAAAACTCATTATATTCGAACACCATGAGCGCGGGATTCAGAAATCCCGTTCGGTGACATTTCCATAAATAAAGCTTTATCACGCATTTCTAAAATTGTGACCGCATTCATGTAACTCATTCCGCTGCGAATTCCGCCGCAAAGTTCGTGTAACACATCTTCAACGTGCCCTTTCACAGTCACATGAGTTGATTCACCTTCTGGCGCCATACCTTGGGGCATGTCTCCGCGCCATGATACTTGCGCTTTTTTCGAAGCCATTCCGCGGTATTGTTTTTTCCCATTCACAATATCACCCGGAGTTTCAATCGTGCCTGACAACATTGACCCCAGCATAATGGCACTTGCACCTGCAGCAAAAGCTTTCACCATATCACCAGATGTTCTAAATCCACCATCGGCAATAACAGGAACACCGTAACTTTTTGCAGCTTCCGCACATAAGGCGATTGCTGTTAATTGTGGAACACCGCAACCGGTAATAATTCGGGTTGTGCACATTGAACCCGGTCCGATTCCTACTTTGATCGCATCAGCGCCGGCTTCAATCAGATCAATCGCAGCATCAGGTGTTGCTAAGTTACCAGCGATGACTTCTACTTTTGGGTAAGTATCTTTAAGCCATTTTAAAGTATCCATCATTTGCACGGAATGGCCGTGAGCAATATCAATTGTCATTAAATTAACGCCGGCATTAATTAAAGCGGCGGCCCGTTCTTTAAAATCAGCGTTAACGCCAATACTTGCTGAAATAATTTTAGCACCTGAGTCTGCAACAGCTTTAATTTCGACAACTTGCTGTTCAGTGTTCATAAAGCGGTGAAGAATTCCCAGCCCACCAAATTTATTCATAGCAATCGCCATTTTAGATTCGGTCACGGTGTCCATATTTGAAGAAATAATCGGAGTCTCTAAAAACAAAGTTTTTGTTAATTGCGAACGTAGAGAAGGGTCTCTACGAGATCGGATTTCAGATTTCTTTGGCATGATCAGTACATCATCGAACGTTAATCCGTGGTCGCGATTTTTAATTTCTGTCCAGTTAAACATTAAGGGCATTTCAGAATCTCCTGTGAAATTAAGGGCTACCGATTATTTCATCATGCTTTTTCAAATGAAACAAAAAGTTTTTTAATAAATAATAATGCATCAGTAGAAGCCAAAACGTTTCTGCTGCAATGATCACGCAAGCTAAAACGGGGGTTGAGGATATTTTTTTTGAGGAATCAAAAAACGAAGTCATCGTGAGCGGAATAATAAAATAAAATATAAAAAGTATAAAATTAAGTCTCCACCAAAAATCTTTACTGATTTTTTCTGACATTTCAAGAGCGTCGACTTCGCCACGGGAATATTTTTTAGAAAAAAACACGACAAAAGGTGTCATCAAATAGTAGGTGTATTTAATTAAACCCGGAATAACAAAGGCAAAACACCAAAGAAAGGTTTTGCCCCAAGCTCTTAAAGTTTCGATCAATGACAGCTCGAATTTGTTAGAAAATTCGATATGAGAATCTGCAAACACATAAGCGCTTAAATTTTGATCGTTCTTCAGTGTTTTTGAGAACGCAAAACAAGCGATAAAGCTTGTAAAAAGGGGAGCCAATAGTGATAAAGCGATAGCCAAAGTAGCCCAAAACCAAATTGTCTGAGAAATCCCATCTTGTGATTGTAAAATCTGCTGAATTTTAGAATTGATGAATTGATCGAGGGCAGTGTAAATAACCAATGCACCAAATACGGGCAAAAAGCTAATTTTAGCAGCAGCTATAAAACTAAATGGACTTACTTTTTGATCATTTACCACGACCTATTTATGATTGGTGACTTACTAGTCGGAGTCAATACATAGCGCTGTAAATAGTGCTGTAAAAAAAGCTATCTGTTGTGAGACTGAAAGACGACAGAAAAGGCGTGACAAAGGAATCAGAAATAAATTAAATTTACCGTTCACTTTTAAAAATGCCCCGGTGGTGAAATTGGTAGACACACAGGATTTAAAATCCTGAGCTTCGTTAACACGGGCGTGCCGGTTCAAGTCCGGCCCGGGGCACCAAACTCTTTTCAGAGTTTGGATCAAAAAACACCTAACACCGTAAAATCATAAACAAAAGGTTTCAACAACTTAGCATGGTCGGATTTTAAAAATCGTCACAGAATATCACTGATCATCACAGAGTTTGGCTATTTTTTGGCTACACTTTGGCTATGTTAGTGAGAGCAGTTTCTTTCGTTTCGTTATTCATTTTTGTTGTCGAGAGCCTTTTTAAACGGAGGTTTTATGTTAGGTGTAGTTCAATTTATTAGAAGTTTGATTTTCGTAGCCATTGCTTTGGGTGCCGCTGGCACTTTGGTTGAGGCCACTGGTATTGTTGGTCGTGAAGCTGTCAAAGCCCATCAACATGGTGGCATTAGCTTTAGGTGGTTGAACCAACAACTTGTTGGGAATGGCGGCGGCAAATGAGTCAGTAGCTCGATTGAAATGCTTCTGTTTTTAGCTTAACAGATAACTTTTCAAAGATTAAAAATAGTGTAACTCACAAAATAAAAGACGACTCGCCTTAGAAGGTTGAGTCATCTTTTATTTTAGCTACTTACAATCAAGCGGTTTAGATCATTTGATGGGATGAATTAAAAGGTCAGATTTTATTTCCAACATTTGATCAGGATAGGAATGCTCAACTGCATCTCTCATAAGTCGTCTCGCCTCAGCAGAAGACGGATCTAACAATTCACATTTTTCTCTGGTAGTTAAATCAGGCCACTGAGCATATCCGACATATTCAGCGTTTTCAGCTATATGCAGTCGCGAACCATAGCTACCGCATTCTTTTCTTATCGCTATTGTAACAATGGCCCAATTTTCTTCGAACTGGATTTCTTTTCCTGTTTTAATTTTCCATCTATATAAAAAAATGATCAACGCTCGCCTCGTTTTCTAGTTATTTATATACGCACTCTAGATTTGCAGCCTTGGCGGAAGCTGGAAGTTCCATACGCCCAACGTGACCAGAGTGCATATGAAAATTAATTTTAGCTCCATTTTGAGTCGTAAGAACATATTGGATCGAATCGAAAATTTCATTTTGTGGGTCAGCGCTGACTATCTCGTTATCATAACCCAGACCTAATGCAGTTAGTGTGTACGTAAAATCAAAATCATCTTTAGCTTCAGAAAACACAACGGTGCTACCTTCTGACAATTCAGAAATTTGTGACTGAGTTACGAAGCACTCAATCCGAAAATCAGCAAAAGACGTTGACGCTAAAAGGCTTAATAAAATAACTGCAAATATTTTTTCATATGCTCTCCAGTAAAGTGCAATATAGACCAAAAACGCGAATTTTGCAAAAAACAGAACCGACTATTGTTTATACAGGGATATTATTCACAGGTAACAGGAATGTTACGCTCCTCTAAGTTAAGCTCCGCTCGCTCGCCACCAACATCATCTTTGGTGTAAAGAAACAAAGTGGCTTTGTTATTGTAATCAGCAAACCCATACACAGTCATATCATCAAAGTAGTCAGCCGCAAACTCTTCGACATCTTCTCGTCCACTGGGACGGTTCCATTCGATAGCGAGACTGTAGTCTCCGCGATCATCCATTAAAACTTGAACGTAATTGAAACCTGCTGAAACGATGTCTTCGGGGGTACAGTTTTCAACAATGTGGGATTGAGCAGTATTCGCAAAGGCCGAACTAGAGATTAAGCAGATAGCTAAAATAAATATTTTTTTCATTAAAAACTCCTTAAGTTTTTGTAGTTATTTAATTTTATTCAAAGTATTAACGATGGCTTCACCAAAAATTGTTGAAGACTCTGGGTTGCGGCCAGTTACTAAATTACCATCAATTGATATTCCTGGTTCCTTTTGGCCGCCAGAAATATATTTGACCTGTCCTAAATTACGAAGAATTCCTTCAACACGAAAGTAACCAACAACTTTTTTACCTTTTGCTATTGGTTTATTTCCATCCCAGTTGTCCACTAACCCCAACAAACCAGTTGAAGCACATAGAAGTCCTACCACTTTATTAGATTCTATGGCGTTTTTTACAAGATCATGAACTTTTTGATTCGGAAAGAAGTCATGCCAAGCACCATTGCCAGCAACGAATGTTATGGCATCGAAATCTTCAATTTTGACTTCTTCAAAAGCTAAATCTGTTTTGATTGCTTTAGATTCTGGATAATCTGTTTTATTTCGACGGTCAGGACGGACTTCTTCTTTTAATTTTGATGCCGTGACTACTTTAAAACCAGCAGCTTCATAGATTCTACGAGGCTCACTGTATTCAGGCCACATAAAATCATCTGGAATCATCATTAACACTTTTTTCTCTGCGAATGCAGACGTAGCTAAAAGCAACACAGTTAATACAGTTAAAAGTTTCATTTATTACCCCTTGATTTGTTAGATGCAGCTGTTTATAACGCTACATCTTGCTATTAACAATTTTTAATGTTAAATAGTTGTTATTTGAATTTTAAATACCAAAGGATTGCTTAAAATGGATTTAAATTTATTGCGCTGTTTTAAAGTCGTTGCCGAGAATGAAAGTATTACAGAAGCTTCTAAAACTCTTCATTTATCTCAACCAGCTATCAGTCTTCAGATCAAACGCCTTGAAGAGCAAATTGGTAAACAGCTCTTTGATCGTCATAATCGTGGTCTAAGTTTAACTCCGTTTGGCATTACAGTGCTTGCTCATTCCAAGCGTCTATTTGATGTAGAGTCTGAGCTTCAAGCGTTGATTAACGGTAAATCTGAGGAGCCTCAAGGTCGCGTAAGAATTGGAACCTACACAACAGCATCGTCATATTTGCTATCTAAGCCATTGACTGAACTCTTAAAAAATAATCGTAAGGTTTCGGTTTCATACGCATATGCAACTTGCGAAGAGATTATTGAAAAAATTAAAAATTACAGTTTAGAGTGTGGTGTATTTAGCGAAGTTCCACCAGATGACCACTTGGAGATTACACCGATATTTACAGACAAACTTATATTTGCCCAATCCGCAAAGATCCCTCTAGTTAAAACAGATAAAATTGTCCCAGCTGATTTGTCACATATTGATTTTCTATCATATCCATTGAGATACGATCTTTGCTACAGAAGTGTAGAGCAGCGTTTTGGTCGACATCTAGCAAAAACGCGAGTCGTAGCCGAAAGCGAAAATTTTGAAACTTTAAAACAAATGCTAATACAAGGTGCTGGGGCAACTTTTATTCCAAGATATCTTATAGAATCTGAACTCAAAAAGGGCCTTATCAAAGAAATTGAGATACAAAAAGTGAACCTACCAATTACATTTTCTTTTGTTACAAAAAGAAATGCTGAACTATCCGCAGCTACAGAACTTATTCGTAGAATGCTATTGAACTGGTTTCACGTGAATTAAACCGAATCGTTTCATATTGTGGCTGCTCATTTCAACCGAAGCTTTAAAGCCAATACAATTGATCTAGTGTAAATAGAACCAATAATTGAAAAAAAAGACCGCTTTTTAAAGTTCTTCCGCAAAAATTAGTTTGACTGAACAATAGGATTTTAAAGACCCTTTAATACTAAATATGAAGCCCAGCGATTCCAAGATTTTTAAGTATGCAAAGCCAGACACAGTTCATCAGATACTTCTGCATGGAACACTTTTGTTTTCTTCACCAACTAAATTCAATGACCCTTTTGATGTTTCAATACAGACAATTGCTCCGTATGATTTAATCGGAAATAGAACTCAGTCATTTAATCCTCTTATCGACATAATACTCGCGAAGAACCTTCCAGATGGTAATGGAAGTAAGTTATACCAAAAAATTTCCTTAATGCATTCTGCAATGAAATCGGCTAGCGAGGAAAAACGCCAAGAGGTAAAAAATATGCCTCAAAACGACGTTTGGAATCTTGCAGGTTTAGTTGAAAGTCATGATATTTTACTAACAGATCTAAAAACACAAATTGAATCAGTTGGTATTTTTTGCGCTTCTAAGACACCAAATAATCATCTTTTATGGGCTCACTATGCAGAAGATCACACTGGCGCGGTGATTGAGTTTTCTCCGAATTTAGAAAAAGACTCAATGTTTCGATTAACAGAAGAAGTTATTTATTCAAATGAAAGGCCTCATCTTTACACATCTCCCAAGGATTTTATGGAGAAATCATTATTATGGAAGACTAACGATATTATAACGGATTACCATAAGCGAATTACTCTTACTAAAAGCTTACATTGGTCTTATGAGGAAGAACTTAGGCTTATCATGCATAAACCTGTCGGCGTTCTTGCCGATGAAAAAATTGGGTTTTACAATGAAGAACTAAAAAGTCTTTATATTGGATGCCGAATGTCCGATGAAACAGCGAATGAGTTAATAACTATGGCTCGGGTTCGTAATCCCTTAATTGAAATCTACAAAATGATTCCTGACCGTTATGAGTATAAATTGAATCCAGTAAAATTATAACTCGTCCTAATAATTAATTTTGCCAGAAACTTATAGTAAACTGAATATTTATTTCCACCCAAGAAGGTCATGAGCTTGGTCAATCATACGAATACATGACTGACGATTTAATCCGAAGCCTTTATGATTTTCTGCAAGCTTGCAAAATATTTCGATCTCATCAAGTTTAAGTTTCCTTTTTTCATTGATCAGAACATCCCATATTTGCTTTCTTTCGTCGAAACAAAATGCGTGAAATTGAGTTAAAGCGTGAATCCTGCCGATGCCGTCATTAAACTCATAGCAAATTTGTTCTAAAAGCTCGGAATTAGTTCCGTTCATATACCAGCCAAAAAGTGGTTCATTTTCTGGCTCAACTACTTCATCTTCGATTCGTCTTGGTTCTGGTTTAGTATCTTTCAAATCAATGACGAACAAATGGCCTTTGTATTTTTCTGCATCACTCTTTGCTGGACCTCTGACAACTTTCTGAACAGCCTGCAAATTGCCGTGAGTAAGCTCGTTTCGAATCATTTTTAATCTTACAAACTTTAAGTTTTCTTTTTCACCAAGCAGTGCACGAAGAGATTTAATAAGCTCATCGAGTTCTTTTAACTCGATTATTTTTTGATTTTTTCGTTTTTTGCTTTTGTCTAATGCTGGGGTGACAGTTGTAATGTTCAGCTTGTCACAAAGAAATCTAATTTTAAGTTCCCACAAGGCCGCCAGACCTGTGGCTCTGGAGAAACGTAAATCTGCAAGAGAAAGATGAATATCGTAGAGGTTTTCTAAATTAATTTTTTTATTTGCGGCCTCATCAATTTTCTTCTCTAAATCTTTAATGACGGTATCAATAAGGCGTTGTTTGTCTTCATGTTGTTTTTCAGAGGCCACAAGATGCTTTTGTAGTGAATCAAAAACTACTGCTGAGACAATATCTTTAAAATTAAGTAAATTTACTATTGGCAAATATTTAGATTTTAAAACTGTCCAAACGCCTGTTAATTTTACTTTTAGAACCGATAGCCTTTTTCTTTTAAATTTCATAAAAAATTAACCAACCTAAGATTTACAAAATAATTTGAATGGTTTTGTCATTTTTATCGGAGAAATCATCCGACCAAGCAAGTTTAATTGTATGTTTCGGCTTCATTCCCATATGTCCAAATGCGATTAGCTCAAATGATTGATGTTGTTCCAAAGATTCAAGTGGCAATTTGCTTTCAAGGTCTGATTGCATTACAAATTCATTTCCTTCTGGAAATTCAATTTGTATATTTCTCGCAGTAGCTTTGCCTTTATTCCAAACTCTTAGTCGTCTATTGCTTGAACCAATTTTTACAATCGAAGCCCCTAAGTCAGCTTTCTTTTCATTTGTATTTCCGCTGTGTTCTTTTTCAAGAAGTAAACGATTTAGCTCTTCTTGCGTATCCATTAACTTTTTTTGACGGCTATTAAATTGAGATGTTACCCATACTGCGTACATTGATACGGCAAGAGCTAGGCCAGAAATAATATTTCCGATATTTTCTGAAATCTTCATCATTTAAAACCTAATTTTTTTAGTGATGCCTTAAAATCTTTTAGCAATGCATCCGTAACCTGCTTGCTGGCTTCACTGACATGAGCATTGATATTTTCTGAATTTTCTCTAAGTAGGTCATCTTTAGATATTTGTCTTCCGCAAGATGCACACTCAACCATGGAGGCAGATTCATTTTCCTCAGTTTTAAACTGAGTGCGGCCGCAAGTAGGACAGTTCATTGGGATTTCACGATTGTATTTTTCAGTATTCATGCTGTTAGCGTACCAATATCTCTCACTGCGGTCAGTAATTGACGCTCAAAGTGCGATAAATTGAAGAGAACCAATTGTTTGTAATTCCTACAGACCCCATTCGTATTCCCGAACACCATCATATTTTCCGAAAACTACTGTAAATATAAATAGTTGCTTCTAATCCACAGACTTCAGCAATCAAATCTCTGTTCGTACTTACGGACAAAAGCTTTCAATTCGTTGCCATCTAAAAAGGCATGGGTTAAATAGTTCTCAGTAATTCCAATGGGTTATCTCACCATTACGACACTTGGCTTGCCCGTTGCTCTAAGCTCTTGGAGATTACTTGGGGGAACAAGTGCCATACAAAATTTTAGTCGTCGATAATGAGCAAACAGATTTGGAAGTAACCAAGCTGCTGTTATCAAGCGACCCTGACTTTGAAATTCTAACTGAAATGAACGCCGATGCGGCCATTGAACTCGTTAGGAAAAGACCTAATGAGTTTTCGGCCATTGTTTTGGACTACCATATGCCAAAGGATGGCCTGCAAACAGCTCAAGAAATGTTTGCGATCAATTCGCATTTACAGATCGCTATTTTATCCGCTGATCAAACACGTGAGGCTTTAAAAAAATCAATCCAGATTGGCGTTAAGAGCTTTATAGACAAAGACGAAGATGGCGAAGTCATTTGCGGCATCGTCAGAAGTCTTTGCGAAAAATGGAAATCCAAAGCTGAAGTTTTTATGGGTTCATCACCTGATAACGATCAAAACGAAGAACTTATTTCTTCGATTGGTTTGGTTGGTCGTTCACCAAAACTTGCAGATGTGGCCAGAATGGTTAAGCGAGCTGGTAAAGTTGATTGCAGCGTTATTATCCAAGGTGAATCAGGCACAGGTAAAGAGCTGATCGCAAAAGCAATACACAATCAATCTAAACGAAAACACAAACCGTTCGTTGCGATCAATGTCAGTGCCATTCCTGAAAATCTAGCCGAGAGCGAACTATTTGGACACGTCAAAGGTGCATTTACTGGGGCCGACCAAGCCAACGCAGGAAAATTGATGTCCGCCAATGGTGGAACTCTTTTCTTAGATGAGATCGGCGATCTAAAGCCGGAAATTCAGGTGAAGCTCTTGCGAGTTATTCAGGAACGAAAAGTTACACCAGTTGGCGGCAACAAGGTTCTAGAATTAGATGTGCGAATTATTTCTGCCACTCACGTTGATCTTGAAAAAGCAATCATGGACGGCAAATTTCGAGAAGACCTTTTTTATCGTCTTCATGTTTTACCAATCAATTTAGTCCCACTTAGAGATCGCCCAGAAGATATTCAGCCTTTAATTGTTCACTTCTTAAAACATTACAAGGGATCTCATATCGAGCTGCTGATGAAAACTGTTCGACTGCTTGAGCGTTATCAATGGAAAGGCAATGTCAGAGAACTTGAAAATGAAATTCAAAAAATTGTTACTTTAGGTCTTAAAACAATTGAACCACTTCACTTAAGCAAAAAGATTTTAGATTCAGTTAATTATGACGCTGTTGAAACTTTTGTTTCTCATCACGAGTACCAAAGAAAAACATGGGAAACGGAGCTTGAATATCTTGAAAGAAATATTCGTCTTGCCGGCTCGCTTCGGGAAGCGTGCCGAAGCATTTTTAAATCTGCGCCATCTTCCATTCATACAAGATTAAATAGTTTAAAAGAAAATATAACAAAATCAAATCAAAGGGGGTTTGAAAATGAACAAAACATCTAAAGCATTATTCACGTTACTGGTTTTATTAGGGACCAAAGGCTACTCAAAAGAAAAGTTGATCAGTGTCGATTCGCTGAAAGAAAATAAAATTGATCCGGTTATTGTGAATCTATTGTTGGCCGAAGACGTTTTATTGAAATCACGCGATCCAAATTTCTATAAACTAAATGAAAAAAAGGTGGATGAGCTTCTAACGAAGAATCCAGCACCAGAACTCGTAGAGTTTATGAACTGGCTGAAATCAATCGTTGGCGATGAAACACAAACAAATCAAATTGATCCAGGTGGCATGACCACTTCAAGTCAGGATCTTAAACTTTAATATGCGGAGCTTGCTTGAGAACCTTAATTCTAATTTTTATTCTGCTTGTGGGAGCCGTTGTTATGTATAACTTCAACACTCCTTCAAGCTCTGATTTTCGGTATGTGATTACCGAAACAAAGTCGCCGACCTCGCTAGATCCTTTGGACGGAGATCAAACGCAAAATCTTTCGGTTCAACGAATGATTTACGCCACTCCTGTAGAGGTAGATAGCAAAGGTACGCTTAAGAGTTTGGTCTTGAGTGAATTCAGTTATATTTCTGAAACGAACACGATGACTTGGGTTGTAAAAGAAAATCAGAAATTCTCTGATGGTTCATACATAACCGCTAATGATGTGGCCTTTGCGGTTGCAAGAATGGCTTTTACTCGACCTCACTTTCCTGTCATTGAAAATATTCATGGTCTTGAAAACTGGGCGAAGTCTACTAAGGCTCTTGAATCGCTTCCGTCGGGCATAAAAATTACAGGCAACAAGATCGAAATTCAATTTACCAAAGCTGTAGATCATCCACTTTTTAGATTTTGTCTTGAGATTTTTTCGATCATTCCTAAAAAATGTGTAAACCTAGAAACTAATAAGATTACTTGCGAGAAAATTCCTGTTAGCGGCCACTATGAAATTTTGAGCCAGAATGCCGGCGAAATTAAATTTAAACTTCGCTCAAACGCAATTCATAATCAAAAAGCTCCAACTGAGATTGCATTTGAATACAAACAGCCGAAAGAAGTTTTTGGTGCTTCGTACAAGCCAACTGGTCATACCATCATTCAAGGTAACGAAATCACTTTATCATTACTGCAACTGAAAAAAATGAACGAAGGCTTTAAAGTTTCTTATTTGCCTTCAAGCCGAATAGCTATGAATTTACTAAATCCCAAAGTTGGAGCTTTTAAAAACAAGAATTGTCGGATCATTTACGCCGAAGCCTATCGTAAAGCGTTTAAAGAAATTGCAACTTCAGGATTCAAATTAGAATCCAGCGTTTTTACAGACGTTCTGCCTGGGTACATGACTTCAGATGAACTAACTCAAGCCTATGATCAGATTTCACCACAGGAAAAAGAGTCTTGCCTTAAAACCTTGAGAGAAAATCCTCCAAGATGGGCTCAACAAAAAAATGATGAAGATTTAATTTATTACAGAACTGCCGAAAAAACTTATGAGGTTCTTGGAATTAAAAATCCAGGTCCATTAGTAGTCGCAGATAGAAAACAAGAATCTGAAGCTTTCGTCAGTGGCGAAGTTGCTGCAATGGGAGCAAGTACAGGCTTTTGGGCGTTAGACCCAGCCGGAGACATTCAAATGCTTCTAACTCCGAACATGCACAAAGTTCTTCAGTTTGTGACAAAGGATCAAAAGGTTCAAACCTTAATTAAAAAATTAAAGAGCGGCCAAGAAAACAATTCTGCCGCTTTCAAAGAGATTAATCACTATATGTTTAACGAGGCATCATTTAATGTGTTCGCTCATGTCCGCAGATTCTTTGCTAGTGATAAATTAGATAATATTGCCGAATTACCAATTTCAATTACATCGCCAGCCCCTTGGCAAGTTTTTAAGGTAGACTAATGAATAACCAAATCCTTCTAGAACAAGTTATAGAAAGCTTGAAGCGGCAAAACAAAATGCCGAGAAGGATTGATTTTTCTAAAGTCGGAGATCGCTATTGGTGCGTAGTCGCTGATACTGAAATAGATAAAACAAGTGTGATAAACCAAGATGTTTACACAGGGCATTCATTTGAAAAAGAAGTCGCTTTATTAAAGGCTCTTTCAGAACGTGCAGAGCGATATACATTTATCGAGGGCAATCGAAACGGTTTAACTAGCTGCCTCACTGAAAGATCAGATGGCTTCGCTGCAATGCCTAGTGAGTTGCAAAAATCTGCAAGAGACAATGCCCTGAATGAAGCTATCGAGCGTTTTGTTTGGAGTACATGGTGGGACAATACACAAATTGAATTTTTGACCAGCCAGATCGACTGTGAAAGGAACCACTCGGATTATTTGAAATCAGTTATCAGCTCGTTGAACATTGAAAAGCTAATTTTAGTTAAGCCAAAAATTAAAACCACGGATAAAGAAGTCCAAATTATATTCGGCAAACTCAAAGACAAAGGATATATTTCTGGCGGAGCTTGCGGAAATATTAATGATCACCAAAGCACTTTCTTTCGAGGGCTTGATGAGCTTTACCGTCACGGCATGGCATACAACAACGCTACGACTAAGAAAGTTGAACCTGAAAGTTTTTATGAGCAAAGACTTTTTTATTTTGCCTCTGGCTTTGGAGATAGTCTGGTCGAATCAAGACTTAGCCAAAATGGAGTTCATTCGATTGAATTGCCTGAACTTGTCATTGATTCTGAAGTAACAGCATCTTTTGCTAATTACAGCGTTCATCGTTGTCTTTTCAAAAATCAACCGCCATTTGTTGGCGGAGCTTTGGAGAGATTGTGTCTATAAAAACCCAGATCTCGAAAAATATTCTATATATTTTTGCGGTTACAATTCTAACTTCAGGCATTTACGCGATTTGCGATTATCAGCTTGGATCAGTGGCGAAAGAGTTAATGCTGAATTGGGCACAAACAGAAGCCATTGCAATTCAAGAAGGAAATCTGTTAACCTCAATCACAAAAACGCAAAGATTTTTAATTTCTTCGTCCTATGTTAAGGGCGTAAGACTTGTTGAATTTGAACAAGACCAAATCGAGTCCAAAATCGAATTCGGGAAACAATTTGAAGTCTCAGTAGATGATTTAAACACTTTAGATACTGAGCTTACCCAATCTCGTATTGGCTTTTTACATCAAAGAGCTTTCTATAAAATTCCGCAAAAAGAAAACTTCGTTTTAGTATTTGATGTTCAGTCAAATATGATTACGTCACTTTTTTTAATTAGCAGCGGAACAATTATTTTTTTGATGGTCTATTTAATCTGGGCACTGCAAAGAATTGAGCGAACTGAAGCTAAAAAACGTGAAGATCTCTTAAAGCTCGCTGTAAATGAGCTATTGAAAAGCGAGTCATCATCTTCAGTTTTGGAAACTGAAATACCTGGTCTAGTAAAATGGTGGCAGGCTAAAAAGAATGAAATTGCTGACTCTCGCCGTATTGCAATCGAACAGCAAAGTAAAATCAGACTTGGGGAAATCGCATCTCATACCGCTCACGACATGCGTGGAGCCTTGCGTAATATTCGGCAAATTATTAAAATCACAGATAGCCTTCCAGAATCACATAAAGGCATCATCGAAAAATCGGTCGATAGACTTTCTAAAATATCAGAATCAATTTTGACAGATTCAAAAACCATTAATCAGCAAGATATTGAATCCAAAATTAGAACAGACATTGCTCAAGCTATTCGTTCGGTCATTGCATTCAAGCAAGCTCAGTTTGGCTCAACCATTAAACTTGTTGAAAAAATAAATACTAGGAATGTTTTTTGTACTTTAGATCCGGACCAATTTGAAAGATCCATTTCAAATTTAATCGACAATGCGATTGAGGCTTCTGATGCTGGAGCCATCATTGAAATTGGAACTATCAAGTGCAGCTCAGGTGTTGAGGTCTTTGTAAAAGATTTTGGTAAAGGTATTTCAAACGAGGACTTGAAAAAAATTGGAACCAAAGGTTTCTCATCTGGAAAAGCCAATGGAAATGGTCTTGGACTTTTCTATACTAAACGCTTCGCAGAAGATCTTGGAGGGCGATTTGATATTGCCTCTGAATTGGGCGATGGCACATGCACGACACTAATTCTACCAACTTTAGAAATAGATCACGAAATTTCTTTAGCGGCAGACGAGACTTTGTTGATTTTAGACGATCAAAAGCTTATTCGGGACACTGTAAAACTGAAGCTGTCTGAATTCCCTGATCTGAAGTATCAAATCTTTGGAAAATCGACCGAGCTTGAACGCTGGCTGGCTACCAACGAAACTAAATTTAAGTTATATTCTGATTACTTTTTAGAAGATGAGAAAAAGACTGGGATTCAAGTTATTCAAGAGCTTGGCATCCAAGATAAGGCTTTTATTTTTACTTCTGCATTTGATGATTCACGAGTTCTTAATGCTGCCGATCAAATCAATGTTAAAGTTTTAAGTAAAGATCAGTTTTTCAATTCTAGAATCACCTTAGGAGGCTCAAGTGATTAAGGGATACCAAGACTTTTATTACAATGTAAAAGACATGAATAAAGCTATTCAGTTTTATTCTGAGGCACTTAGTTTGAAGAAATCGCACGGTGATGAGTATTGGACATCAATGACAATGGAAACCCTAAAATTAGGTCTTCATTGGACAGAGGGCGACAGTATTCCATCAACTCCTAGAGATAGCCATGGTCAAGCTTGTGGTGGAACATTGACCTTATCTTCAGACAATATAGCAGAAGATAAGGCTCGAATCGAAAAAGCTGGGGGAAAAATTTTAGGCGAAGCAGATCAAGCCTGGGGTCACATGCTTGTATTTGAAGATTTAGATGGAAACGTTTTAAAACTGATGAAAGCTAAGACGTAATGAATTCAATTCAGTTATTATCTATTGGAAAAGTGCGCTCAACTAGAAAAGCTATTGAGGATGACAATTGGGATAAAGAAACCGTATTCATTGAACTAGATAGTATTAATTTTAACGAAGAATCATTATTTGGTTTAAAAGATTTCTCTCATGTCGAAGTCATTTTTCATATGAATCAAGTGAGTCCTGATAAAATTGAAAAATCAGCCAGGCATCCGCGAAATAATACGTCTTGGCCGAAAGTTGGAATCTTCGCTCAGCGAGGAAAGAACCGTCCTAACCAAATTGGAACGACTGTCTGTCGTATTCTAAAAGTTGAAGGGCTTTGCTTGTACTTAGAAGGTTTGGATGCCGTTGATGAAACTCCTGTGTTGGATATTAAGCCTTGGGTGAATGAATTCGCCCCTCGTGGAAAAATATTTCAGCCAAGCTGGATTACCGAATTGATGCGAGGCTACTGGTCGTGAAAAAGCTGTATGGCGACTTTGATAAAAATGATTGGCTAAGAATCAGCGAAATGACAGAAGCTGACGTTCCTGAAACGATCATTTTACATGGTGAAGACGGAAACATTGCTGAAAATATCGCTGAATGGGAACCTGCTTTTGAATCTGTTTTATCGCGTCCACGCTGGAATATGTTTGTAGGAAAAAAAAATGACAAGCGCATAGGCTTTGCAAATGTAATATGGGCTCCTATGGCGGCTCTTATAATTCATAAATTCGCAATGATGGGCACAAAACGCTTTATTCAAATTGGTTATTGCGGCGGACTGACCAAAGATTTGAAATACGGTGATATATTGGTAGTAACACGTGCCAAGGCTGAAGATGGAGTTTCCACTCAATATTGGCCTGACAGGAATTCATTTTCAGCTTCTATGGCACTAGTTGATAAAGCCCAATCTTTGTTGCAAGAAAAATCACAGCCTTTTAAAATTGGACCTGTAGTCACCACAAGTGCAATGTTCTTAGAAACTGAAAAAACTGTATCAGCATGGCAAAAAGATGGATATTGGGGTGTAGATGGAGAAACTGCTACTACTTTTGCAGTTGCCGAAAAGTTTGGTGCCGAATCTATTTCTTTACTGACTTGTTCCGACAATCTGGCCTTAGGGGACACCTTTTACAATAGCGATGCAGACAGATTTAATCTCGAAGAAAATGCTTTTGAAAAGATTCAGTCTTTAGCACTGGAATTAGCTTTAATATGAAAAATAATCAAAAGTTTATATATCGAGTAGCCTGTCTCTTCATCAAAGATGGAAAAGTTCTTTTGCACCGAGCAGAGATGGATGACTTTTACGCTTTAGCTGGCGGTTCTGTCGAGTTTGGTGAAACTTCGGTAGAGGCTATCGAACGTGAAATGAAGGAAGAGCTTGGTGCTACCGTAAAAATATTGCGTTTAGTTTGGGTAGCAGAAAATTTTTTTGAATACCAAACTAGAGAATGTCACGAAATTGGTTTGTATTACCTAGCCGAATTTACCAGTGATTCAAAGAAATTTTACTCTTTAGATGAGTTTGAAGGTGTTGAATCTGAATCTATTCAAGATCAGCAGTTTAAACTTCATTTTAAATGGATATCCTTAGATGACTTAAACAATTTTGAAATCAAACCAACGTTCCTAAAAACTGGCTTGCTGGACATACCAAGTACCACCCAGGTTCGTATAAATAGGAACAGTTAGCATGAGTAATAAAACAGTTTACGCAGTAGCTGGACAAATCGGTTCTGGAAAGACATCATTCGCACGGAAATTAGCCCATGAAAAACAAGCTTTATTCTTTTCGACTGATCAATGGATCGCTCATTTAGGTGTCCCAATTGGAAGCCACGAAAATTACGCAAAATACTACACAGGTGTTCGTGATAGAATTTTTGAAGTTGCAGCACAAGCTCTTAATCTTGGCGTTCCTGTTGTATTCGAC
>JAYUQO010000285.1:0-6929 GCA_043756765.1 Bdellovibrio sp.
TTGGGATCAAGCGGAGTAGCCCCCGTAAGATATTCTATTTTGATTTGATTCATCTAAATTTTTTTTTCTTTGTTGGTGTTGTCCAGATCTTTGAATCCATTTTGCTCTTTAGCTCAGATGCCATTTTTTCAATTTCTATTTTAAGATCATTGGTGCCTTGTTGCTCTAACCGCATTGAGTGTTCCACGCGAACAAGGATATCTTTAGCAGCTTGTTTTGCTTTCTCGTCCACTATGGCATCTAAACTACCGTAGGCTTCTATTGGGACAACGGCATAAACAAGTTTACATCCCATCGCATTCGCAGCTTTTTCGAGTAAATCGATCGTGATCTTTCCTTGGCTTTCGCGCTGCTCAAGGCGCAAAACTGATGAATGATCGACATCTAACAAATTTGATAGTTGGCGAGCATTAATGCCAAGAGCTCCTCTTATAGCCTTCAGCCATCCAGTTGGTGGTCGTTTGTCGGCTCTTAGCGGAAGCCATTGAATGAGCTTCTTGTCGATAATTTGTCTTTGTGTCGTGAGTTTACTTTTATTTGTTTTCATTTATACATAGTGCCATATAGCACACCAAAGTCAATGAATATGGTGTGCTATAAGACATTACATTTATTGTTTTTGGAGCCATTAAAGACACCATAACACATAGACCTTGGTCTAAAGTATTAATTTATCTCGCTTAAGTCTTACTTCAAATCAAAACGATCCAAGTTCATAACCTTGGTCCACGCATTCACAAAATCAGTCACGAATTTCTTTTTGGAATCGTCTTGAGCGTAAACTTCAGAAATCGCACGCAGTTCTGAATTCGATCCAAAAATTAAATCGGCGCGGGTGCCAGTCCATTTTAATTTTCCAGATGCGCGGTCATAGCCTTCAAAAATTCCTTCAGCGGTTGCAGACGCTTTCCATTGTGTTTTCACATCTAAAATATTAATGAAAAAATCATTTGTTAATGAACCCGGTTTTGTTGTGAGAACGCCGTGTTTTGTTTGACTAAAATTTGCGTTGAGTGCGCGTAATCCGCCAACTAAAACTGTCATTTCTGGAGCTGTCAATTTTAACAACTGTGATTTATCAACTAA
The DNA here is from genome assembly GCA_043756765.1 of Bdellovibrio sp. Taxonomy (GTDB): domain Bacteria; phylum Bdellovibrionota; class Bdellovibrionia; order Bdellovibrionales; family Bdellovibrionaceae; genus Pseudobdellovibrio. Next base: position 1,087 of record JAYUQO010000285.1, read on the forward strand.
CAACTCGGCAGCGTGATCGCCTAAACCTTTGTGGGCATAATTTCTAAATCCATCAGCTATAGGTTCCATCACAGAAAATGATTCAGTATCTGTTCGGTCTTGTGTTGTGTCCACACGTCCTGGCGTTAATGGAACAATAACTTTATGGCCGGCTTTAACAGCAGCAGCTTCAATGCCCACACTTCCACCAAGAATGATTAAATCCGCTAATGAAACTTTCTTTTTTGATTTGGCATTGAAAGTAGTTTGAATCGCTTCAAGCTTTGTTAAAATTTTTGAAAGTTCTTGCGGTTGATTCACTTCCCAATCTTTTTGCGGAGCTAAACTAATCCGTGCGCCGTTGGCTCCGCCACGCATATCTGAATTTCTGTATGTCGATGCTGAAGCCCACGCTGTCATAATTAATTGCGAATTAGATAAACCTGATTTTAGAATTAATTTTTTCAGCGCAATAATTTCTTTATCGTTAATCAGTGCAGTTTTCGCTTTAGGAATAGGGTCTTGCCAAATTAATTCTTCTTTTGGAACTTCTGGGCCAAGATAGCGAACAATAGGTCCCATATCCCGGTGGGTTAATTTAAACCAAGCTCTGGCAAACGCATCAGCGAAAGCTTTGTGATCCTTATGAAACTTTCTAGATATTTTTTCATAAGCAGGATCAAGTTTCAAAGACATGTCAGCTGTTGTCATCATGGGTCTGTGTTTTATTTTTGGATTGTGAGCATCTGGAATCATATCTTTTTCTTCAACATTTTTTGCCGCCCATTGATGAGCGCCCGCAGGACTTTTTACAAGTTCCCAGTCGTATTTAAATAACATTTCAAAATAACCATTATCCCATTTTGTTGGATTTGGTTTCCAAGCGCCTTCGATACCACTTGTTGTCGTGTGAATACCTTTGCCAGATTCAAATTTATTAATCCAACCAAAACCCATTTCTTCAAGTGGTGCGCCTTCTGGTTCGGGGCCAACAAGTTTTGCATCGCCTGCGCCATGAGATTTACCGAATGTGTGGCCACCGGCAACAAGGGCCACAGTTTCCTCGTCATTCATTGCCATACGGGCAAAAGTTTCCCGTACATCAATTCCAGATAATACAGGATCGGGATTACCGTTCGGTCCTTCAGGATTCACATAAATTAAACCCATTTGCACAGCGGCTAACGGATTTTCTAAATCACGTTTACCAGTGTAACGTTTATCTCCCATCCATTCAGTTTCAGAACCCCAGTAAATATCTTCTTCAGGTTCCCAAATATCTTCACGGCCACCACCAAAACCAAAAGTTTTAAATCCCATCGATTCTAAAGCCACGTTGCCAGTGAGTATCATTAAATCGGCCCATGAAATTTTATTTCCGTATTTTTTCTTGATCGGCCATAAAAGTCTTCGCGCTTTATCTAGATTACCGTTATCAGGCCAACTATTTAAAGGCGCAAAACGTTGATTGCCCGTGCCGCCGCCGCCGCGACCATCAAATGTTCTGTAAGTTCCAGCGCTATGCCAAGTCATACGAATAAAAAAACCGCCGTAATGACCCCAATCTGCTGGCCACCAGTCTTGTGAATCAGTCATTAATTTTTTAAGATCTTTTTTTAATGCCGCATAATCTAACTTTTTAAATTCTTTAGCATAATCAAACTTTTCATCCATCGGATTTGATTTTGATGAATGCTGATGTAAAATTTTAAGATTAAGTTGTTTCGGCCACCAGTTTTTATTCGACTGGGACCCTTTTTTAGAGTTGGCTGCTGGTGTAACTTGGCCACCAGAAAATGGACACTTAGACATAGAGAACTCCCTTATGATTTAAAAATTTCTAAATTAGGCTAAAATAAATCCTAAAATATGTCTATACACAAACAACATTTGATACTTGATTATTCATGTCAATCGGATTGACACCATTTTGAAATCAGCTATTCTTATTAAATGAAAAAAAATAACTTGTTAATTTTTGTTTTATCCGTTGTTCTTTTATTAAGTGTATTTTCTTGTGCTGGTGGCTCAGAAGAGGCAAGTACACCTGCTCCAAGCATTCCTGAAACAACGACTTATACTGTGACTAATTCTGGTGCTTCAGATTATGTTTTCAACAGTGTCGTTGATCCGACTTTAACTCTTCGTAGAGGCACAACATACACTTTTAATTTATCTGTCAGTGGTCACCCTTTTTATATCAAAACGGCCCAAGTTACGGGAGTAGGCAGTGCCTATAATGACGGTGTCACGACGAACGGCGCTGAAACAGGAGTATTTACGTTTGTAGTGCCAATGACAGCACCGAATACGCTTTATTACATCTGTTCGCTGCACGCTTCAATGACAGGGATTATTAATATTATTAATTAAGCAAGTTCTAATCCAAATCCAGAGCCAGTTTGACTCTTTTAGCCTTTACTTTTAATGGCACATTTTTTGACTGTTAAAATATAAAAGGTGCGAAAAGTTCAAATTCATACTTGAACTAAAAGTTCAAATTCGTTTGGAGGCTATATGAAAATGACATGCTTTATGATTTTAAGAAATTTGTTATTAGATGCAGCATTATTTGCTGCTTTGACAACAGCATTAGGGTGCGAATCTAAAAAAGCAGAGCTTGGTACAAAAGAAAATCCAGTAAAGCTTTATTTTGTCCCGTCAGTGGATGCAAAAATTATCGAAACTTCGGGACAGCAATTTAAAGAATGGCTCGAAAAAAATACTCCTTATAAATATGAAATTGGAATCCCTCAATCTTACATTGCGGTTGTTGAAGCTTTTGGTTCAAAACGCGCCGATGTCGCATCGATAAATACTTTTGGATACCTTGAAGCGTATGAGAAATACGGTGTTGAAGCCCGGCTAACTGTTTTACGGCATGGTCTTGCGACATATCAATCACAGTTTATCACAAAAACGGATAGTTCGATTAAATCTATCAAAGATTTAAACGGAAAAGATATCGCCTTCGTTGACCCCAGTTCTGCATCTGGATATTTGATACCGCTGAAAATGTTGAAAGATAATAAAGTCATTGTTGATCAAGAAATTTTTGCCATGAGTCACGATTCAGTGATTTCACGAATTTATCAAGGTCAAGTCGATGCTGGGGCAACTTTTTATTCTCCGCCGTACAAGGGCGAAATTCAAGATGCCAGACGCCTGGTTAAAACGCAGTATCCTGATGTTGAAAAGAAAATTAAAATTATTGGCTTATCAGAACCTATTTTGAATGATCCTATCATTTTTAGAAAAGGCATGCCTGAAGAAATGAAAAAAGTTATTTCTGAAGCGTTTGTTAAATATGTTTCAACAGCCGAAGGCAAAGATGTTTTCAAAAAAACATATGGCGTTACAGATTTACAACCAGCCACAGATAAAGACTACGAAGCAGTCCGGGCCACATTTAAAAGTTTAAAAAAATCCGCTGAAGAAATGGTGAAAATGTAATGAATAGCTTTACAAATATCCTCGAAATCAAAGATTTAGTAAAAACATACCCGAACGGAACACAAGCTTTAAGAGGAGTTTCTTTTAATGTTAAAGAAGGGGAATTTTTAGTTATTATTGGTCTAAGTGGTTCTGGCAAATCAACGTTACTTCGTTGTCTGAATAGGCTGAATGACCCAACATCTGGTAGTGTTAAATATAACGGTCAAGAAATCGCAGGAAAACTTTCAAATACAGATAAAAAAGACGTACGTAAAAATATTGCAATGATTTTTCAACAATTTAATTTAATTCCAAGACTGACAGTTTTAAAAAATGTGCTGACAGGCAAATTAGGTTCAACATCAACGTTGAAATCTTTACTTTCACTTTTTACAGATAAAGATTTATCTGATGCAAAGAAGTATCTTCATCTTGTGGGTATTTTAGAAAAATCTTATATGCGTTCTGATCAGCTTTCAGGCGGGCAGCAGCAGCGTGTTGCTATTGCAAGGGCGTTGATGCAAGAGCCAGAAATTATTTTAGCTGACGAACCTGTAGCCAGTCTTGATCCAGCGACTTGTCATGTAGTTATGGATTATTTAAAAAAGGTGAATCAAGAATTGGGCGTGACCGTCATAGCTAATTTACATTTTTTAAGTTTAGTTCGTAAATATGCAACACGTGTGATTGCTTTGCAAAATGGTGAAATTGTCTACGAAGGTGATCCAAATTTGATTAATGAACAATGGTTTCAAAAAATTTACGGCACTGGTGCTTCTGAAGTTCACGTTAACTAAGATGGCTGAGTTGGGGTTTATTATGGGTAATTCGAAAGTAAAAAGAATAATTTTTGATTCATTAATGGGTGGCTATATCTTAATTATGCTTTTAGCCGTGTTCATCAGGCCAACTGATGTGCAAATGTTAAATATAAGTAGCCATATGATTTTATTTTTAGGGCTTTGTCTGTTTTCAGGTCTAATTAGCGCATTGCTCAATAAAAATAAATATAAAACATTAGGTGAAATATTATTCGAATCGGCGGCCAATAAAAGCTATTCAAAATCTAAAGTCTTTTATCAAACGACGTGGGGTTGGCAATTAATTTCATTTTTAGTCTTAACATTAGGTGTTGGTTTTGCGATGACCAGGTTTTCATTTACAGAACTTGCAGATGAAGATTCTTTACAGCAGGTCATGCGATTATTTTACGGTCTACTGAATCCAAATTGGGACATATTACCTAAAGCTATTATCAAAATGATTGAAACTATTTTTTTGGCTTTTATGGCTACATTTTTAGCTATACCGATAGCTTTTGTTTTATCATTTTTATGTGCAAAAAATATCATGAAGCATCCTTTTGCATTTGCTGTGTATACTTTTTTAAGAACAATTTTAAATATCACAAGATCAGTCGAAGCTTTTTTATGGGCGATTATTTTTTCAGTTTGGGTGGGCATCGGGCCTTTTGCAGGAATGCTTGCACTCATGATTCATTCTGTTGTATCGCTGGCGAAACAATATTCAGAAATAGTTGAAACCGTCAATGAAGGGCCAATCGAGGGCATTCAAGCAACGGGCGCAGGCCAAATTCAAACAATAGGTTATGCGATTGTTCCGCAGGTGATGTTGCCATTTATTTCATTCACAATTTATCGTTGGGACATCAATATTCGTATGGCAACTATCGTGGGTTTTGTTGGCGGTGGGGGAATCGGTTCAATGCTGCAAATCTTCCAAGGTCAGGGGATGTGGCCTGAATTAGGTGCTATAATATTTGTGATCGCATTTGTTGTTTGGTTTATGGATACAACATCGGCTTACATTCGTGAGGCCTTAAAATAGCTTGTGAGCAGATAAATTTAATTAAGGTATGGGTATTTTCTGTACCTTAACTAGACCGAATAATCCGCATAAAATATTATTTCACAAATTAAAACAATTCAATCGCTGTATAAGTTGAAAAACAATGGCTATGTTGTTGCATTTGTATTGATACTGTAAAAATCAATTTTACAAACACAAATTAATAACAGTTCTTTATTGAACGAAGGAAAACCCATATGAAAACAATGGTCATAGCAATTATCACGACTTTATCATTAACCACTTTAGCTAACTCAGGAGAAGGAAAAAATCTATTTCCTGGTTACGGCGCAGTATCTTCTAGCAAGGTCTGCCTGACTGACGACGCTGTTCGATTTACAATGTCTGGACACAGTGTGAAAACTTGTGTTAAGTATAATTCCCCGTTGTTGGGTCACAATTGTGTAAAATATAAAACGACAACAAAAGCTGCTGTCGTTTTTGAAGCCCCATTAAGTTTCGAAGTCCTAGGCTGCTTAGAAACAAAAACTGAATATAATGATGCACAAGTTGCTAAAGAAGTTTGTACAAAAACGGGTATGGTCATGTATCATCAACCA
>JAYUQO010000286.1:0-19984 GCA_043756765.1 Bdellovibrio sp.
CTTGCATATTTTAGTATTGCATCATCGCATTCAGGATGAGCAATGACCAAAGCATCAGGATGCTGTTTAATTAATTTTTGTAAACGTTCAGCATTAAATAACACGTGAACTTCACAGGCCCCAGGCCATAAGATAAATTCACGGTTTAATTTTTTGCTCAGCCATTTTCCTAAGTGTTGATCGGGACCAAATAGTATTCTGCGATCTTTAGGAATTGATTCAACAATTTGCGCAGCATTGCTAGATGTGATGATGACATCTGAAATTGACTTTACTTCGGCACTAGAATTAATGTAGGTCACACAGATCGCATCAGGGTATTGTTTACGCCATGCTAAATATTTATGATACGGGGAACCTTCAACCAATGAACAGCTAGCTTTTAAATCAGGAACTAAAACAGTTTTTTCAGGATTTAAAATTTTCACACTTTCAGCCATGAAGACAACTCCGGCTAAAAGAATATTTTTTTGTGAAACCTGTTGGCCAATTTTAGATAAATAAAAACTATCACCAACATAATCAGCAATATCTTGAATAGCGCCTTCTTCATAGTAATGGGCCAGTAGGGCCACATCTTTTTCTTTTTTTAATTTATTAATTTCAGCAATGATATCCGTCATATAGATTATCTATCCTCAGTAGGATTGATAATATCAAAAAACTGTTAGACTGTCGATCCACCTTTAAGAACTTGGATAATGGATTTTGACATCATTTTGAAGCTTTCTAGAACACCTTTGCCTTCAAAAGCACAGGCTTCGATTTCTTGTGCGTTAAATCGATTCAAATGCTTTCTGAGCTCTTGAATTGGTAAAGCGGTCGGTAGATCACGTTTATTGTATTGCAACAAAAGGGGAATCTCTTTGATGTTGTAGCCCTGCTGTTGCAGATTTTTTTCCAAATTATCTAACGCCTGTAGATTTTCATCTAAACGATCAGCTTGTGAATCAGCTACAAAAATAACACCGTCAATACCCTGTAAAATTAACTTTCGGGTTGCATCGTAAACGATTTGCCCTGGAACACTGTAAATATGAAAGCGTGTTTTAAAACCACGAATTTCACCGATGTCTAATGGTAAAAAATCAAATAATAATGTTCTTTCGATTTCAGTATTTAGCGCCATCAATTTTGATTTTTGATCTTGCGCTAAACTTTGATACATCCACTGAATGTTTGTGGTTTTACCGCCTAGTGATGGCCCGTAGTAAACGATTTTGCAGTGAATTTCTTTGGCATTATAATTAAATAACGACATTTTAAAGCTCAACTCTGTTTTCTAAAGCACGACACATTGTACGATCGTCGATGAAATCAATATCTGATCCCATCGGAATACCGTGGGCGATTCTAGAAATTTTAACGCCTTTGCCTTGCAAAGCTTTTGTTAAGTATAAAGCTGTTGTGTCGCCCTCAAGATCAGCATCGAAAGCAAAGATCACTTCTTTGATCTGTATAGCTTCGCCGTCGATTCCTTTTTGAAGTCGCGCAATCAACTCTTGAATTTTTAAATCTTTTGCTGTGATGCCATCTAAAGGCGAAATCACACCGTGCAGAACATGATAACGTCCACGAAAAGCCCCTGATGATTCAATTCGTGTAATATCAGAAGGTTCTTCAACTAAACATAAGGCTTCTGAATTGCGATGAGGGTCTTCACAGAATTTACAAATCACCCGATCCGTGTAGTTAAAACATTCAGGACACGTGTGAACTTCAGTTTGAATACGCAGAAGTGATTCAGATAATCTTTCAGGATAAGCATCTTTTGATTTTAAAATAAAATACGCAAGTCTTTGAGCCGTCTTAGGACCGATTCCTGGTAAACGACTTAATTCGTGAACTAATTTTTCTAAGACAGGTATTTGTAGCATTGACTAAAACATTCCTGGGATGTTCATGCCACCAGTAACTTTAGACATTTCTTTAGCCGATTCATCTTTAGCTGTTTTCAAGGCCTCGTTAGCTGCTGCTGTAACCAGATCTTGTAACATTTCAATGTCACCAGATTTAATAACTTCGGGATTAATAACTAAAGATAAAATTTTATTTTCACCATTTACTTTGACAGTGACTGCTCCGCCACCTGATGTGCCATTGAATTCACGCGTTGCTAGTTCTTCTTGAAGCTTTTTCATTTTAATTTGCATTTGGTTGGCTTGTTTCATCAAACTTGCCATTCCGCCTAAGCCCTTCATAATTTACTCCTTATGATGAATAATTTTAGCTTGTGCTTTAAAAACCTGTTGTGCCTTTTGCAGACGTGGATCTTTTAAAACCTCGCTTAAAAATTCACTATCTATTTTAGCTTCAGATTCTTTTTCTTTTTTTAAGTTTAAACTTAAAGAAGATTCGCCTGTTGCAACTTTAGTCTTAAGTACTTGAAAAGCATAGCCTGCACCAAAGAACGAATCAATAGAACCTTGTATTTTTTCTTGAGTTTCTGTTTGCATGAATTGTTCACCTAAAAAGGCGAATTGCGGGGGAACTTGCAACTGTAAAAGATTATTGTTTAGACCCGCAAAAACGGCGTTATCTAGTTTAGCACCTAAAAATGCATCTTGCTGTTTAACATCTTGAACAAATAATCCCCAGCTTTCGGCATTGGGTAGGTGTTTAGTAGTTGGTTTAGAGATAGAAAATAGAGCCGTCGTTTTCGGAGGAGACTCTGACTGCTCCTCAAGTGGCTTTGGGCGCTGTGTAATAACCTTTTGGATATCCACAAACAAAGGCGCTTGTGACATCCGTAATAAACAAACTTCGAAAACTAAATACGGGTCATTTGATTTATGAAGATCGGTTAAACTTTTTAAAGCCATATCAAATAAAATATGTAAATCAGATTCAGACTGTGCATTGGCATAGTCTTTTAAAGTAGCGATTTCTTCGATCGGTAAATCAATCAATGTGTCATTTTCGGGTGCTGTTTTAAGTAATAAAGTATGACGGATTAGTTGGACCAGATCTTCTAAAAACAAATTAGGACTCACGCCAATTTGGTGAAGCTTTTCTAAATCAGAAACAATCTTTTGTGAATTTCGTTCTAATAGCGAAGCAAAAACACTAAAAATCAAATAACGATCTGTTAATCCTAAAATTTCAGAAACAGCGACTTCAGTGAGCTGGCCAGAAGAAAAATTAATCACTTGATCTAACAAACTTAAACTATCCCGTGCTGATCCATCACCTTGTTTAGCGATCATCCATAAAGCTTTTTCTTCGGCTTTGATGTTTTCTAAGTCACAGATTTTTTTTAAGTGAGCAGTAATTTGCTTTAGCGGTATTCTTCGTAAATCAAAACGCTGGCAGCGTGATAATATCGTTTGCGGAATTTTATGAACTTCTGTTGTAGCCATCATAAAAATCACGTGCGCTGGTGGTTCTTCTAATGTTTTTAACAAAGCATTAAACGCCGATATTGAAAGCATGTGAACTTCATCAATAATAAATATTTTATATTTTCCTGAAGTGGGCATAAACATGACGCTGTCACGTAAATCCCTAATCGCATCGACACCGTTGTTAGAAGCCCCGTCGATTTCAATGACATCAATTGCGCTGCCTTTTGTAATTTCAAGACAGCTATCACATTTGTGACACGGACTAAAATTTACGGGGTTGGTACAACGTAAAGTTTTTGCTAAAATTCTGGCAGAAGATGTTTTACCTGTTCCACGAAGTCCAGTGAAAAGTAAAGCATGCGGAATACGATTATTTTTTAAAGAATTTAAAAGCGTTTGCGAAATATGATTTTGCCCGATCATTTGATCAAAAGATTGCGGTCTATATTTGCGGGCTAAAACTTGGTACGACAAAATGTGTCCTCGATTTTATATTTCGATTGATAGTATTAACTATCAATAAGAGCTAGGCACCCCATATCGCCTAGCTTTACAGACACCGTTGCTTCCTTCCGGACCTAGCGGATTCACTGCAAAGTCTACCGTATGGGACCCAGCCATAGACTGGTGTATATGAATTACCCTGCCAGATCAGTGATTAACACAATACGTTAGACGATTAATTGTTTTAAGAAAGACTAGGGTATATTGCTGCCAGAAAACGGAGATTGGATCATCCAATCCATTGTGGTTTCACAGGTATTTTTATCACTGCTGGTTCTTTTCAGCTTTACATCAGGAATTGGAATCGGCTTTTTACTGCTCGTATTTAGCGCAGAACTAATGCCTCGGTCTAATAATCCACCTAAGAACAAATTCATAAACACATTTTTAAATTTACCATCAGTATCGACATACTGAATACACGGGTCACCATTACAGTTTTGCACAGTCATTTTTATTTTAGCTGCAGCATCAGGAGACGCAGTGAAAAACAAAATTTTCTTTTTTATTTCAGCATCTACATCCAAAACGATTTGTCCGTTTTCACAAGAAATCTTTGGCGGCTTATCTAAACTGATTTTTGTTCCACCTTTGCAAGTTTTAGGATCTTTGCTATCAAGGCACATATCTAGTTTTTTACTTTTAGCCATTGCATTCATGTACTGCTGTAAAGTGTTCGTGTTTATTTTTGTACTGATATCAAAATCAGAATCTGCACGATCTGAAAATTTCGGAGTCGCATCAGCACAGTTCGGATCATTTTTCATAATATTACCGCGAATCATATTTAGCGCACGCGAATTTTGATCAATCATAACGTTGGTATCGATAGGTAACCAATCGTTAGCAATTTTTTCTTGTAGGCGAATTTGCTGCATATACAGTTCGCCAAGTTGTTGTTTTAATGCGATTTTTTTTGTCGTTTCTTTCGGGCCTTGGGCGGCAATTTCTTTTTGTAACTTGTCGACAGCTGTCATCAGGGCTTCTGAATCAATCATGTTTTGGATATTTAACGTCGGCACTTCAGAAATTTGATTCCAGTAAGCTGGTAAATTTCTCATGTCAGAGTTAGCTTGTTTTTCAACAGCGGGAATAATTTCTTTTTCTAATGCAGGACGGATAATTTTGTCATTAAAAGTGTCACCTTGATGAAGTAATTCGCCTATACCTAAAAAAACTTGGGCAAAGGCAGCATTGTCAACATTATCGTAGCCCGAATTTTCTGCTACGGCGTAAAACTTTGTCATAAACACTTGGTCAGTGAATTCAGGAACTAGTTTCATAATTTCTGGTGGGTTGGCAATAAACTGATTTACTTCTTCCGTATTATTGGCATTGGGCCACTTAACCGCTTTGATATTTTGAATAACTTTATTTTTTCCACCTAATTTCTTTTGGATAAGGTCATCCACTATTTTTTCAAGCTGTGAATGCTTTAAATTATCTAATTCAGGATCACCAGCTAAATGACTAATTAAATTCTGACGTAGTTCTCTGTAAGAGTTTTCAGCAAATTGGGGTTCGCGAACGCGGGCTGTGAATTTATTTTTTGTAGCGTAGTATTTTTGATAAAGATTTTTTTTATGTTGTTCAGATTTAAAAGCTGTCTTCAGGCTTAAATTTGTTTTCAGACTTCCAGCGCCGACCTCAATACTAGATGATTTATCCTTGATATGAACCAAATCTTGCAGTTGGCCTGTTTTTGGATCAATGTATGCTTTCATACTGTAGACTAGTTTGGAATTGTCCGTTGATTCAACTTCGAAACGTGATTTAGGAATAAAGTTTTCTTTTTTGCCATCTTTAAATAAAACTTCTAAATCACCAGATATTTTTAAGTCTTGAACAGCCACTTTAAATTCACATTCTAAATTTATACATTTAATTGGACCATCTAATTTAAGTTTTAATTTATCTAGATTCATATTAGACATGCCAGCGTGGTAAGGCCTTAGCTGCGTATCGCTACCAATACTTGTGTCTGACAGTTGAGGTAAACCAAAACAAGCATCGTTGCTACCTTTTAGTTTTTTCTTAACAGCAGTTTCTAAAGTAGACGGTTTACAGTTAGGATCGATATCGTAATCAAACTTAAGATCTCTGAACCCAGCACGGTTTACGACTTCTTCATTAAATGTTTCAAAGTTTTTAACTAAAGCTGATTCAATAATTCGTGAAAGCCCGGTATTTGTAATGGCCACTTCGGCCAGCGGGGCACACGGGCCGCAGTTCACTTGGGCCTTCAAGTATAAACTGAAGAAAAACATAAAAAAAAGAGCTGAAAAAATTGATCTCATTCTACATATTATCGGTGTTTTAAATAGCCATCAAAAATGAGCCTAAAACTGTCGAAAGTTTTTACACACTAAAAGGCCAGCTGTGAAAACAGAAATAAAAATTGAATAAAAAGTTCTTTAAAGCCGCTAGATCGTTTTTAGATTGAACCAGTGTCTCATAATAAGACTGGACTCATTTTTGAATAGATATTACCTAGCAGGAGTATTTTATGAACAAAATGTCATATTTAATGTTATCAGGTTTAATCGCGACATCTTTTTTAACAGTGAACTGTCAGAAGTCACCGTCTAAAAGAGGTATCAAATCTAAAGTAGGATTAGAAAAAATAGATCTTAATGCAAAACCAGATAACAAAGCCACTGCGACAGACAGCAAAGCCGCTGCTGCAGAAAAAGCGAAGCTACAAGCTTGTACTGATGCCACTAAAGCGGCCATTATTGATTTAAAAACATTAGGTGAATCCACAAGAGCTTTGGCTGATTCTGAAGCCGGAAAATCTGAAGATAATTTAGAAATTATTTTACAAAATAGAAAATCAATCGTTGAAAAATGTGATGCGGTTGTTGCTGATGTAGCGAAATACACAGATCAAGCTTGTAAAATTGGCGAACAACCAGTTTTAACACAAATTATTTTAGAATCTTGTATGAAAAATGGTGAAGAACTTAAAAATGAAGGCAACACAGATAACAAATACGCTGTCCAAGCTGAAAAAGTTGAACGTTTACAAAAAAGCGTAGACAAATTGATCGGTTCAGAATTTATTTTATCTGATGACGGAAAAGTTTTACTAGATGCTGACGCTTTAAGTTTTGAAAAATATGTTTCTAAATCTGGAATCAGCTATTCGTCAAATGGTTTAGATACAATTTTAGCTGCTAAGGACATCGCCTGTTCTTTTGCAGCAGCTGATACACAAAATATTCAATTAAACGTAGAAGCTAAAGTGAAATTAATATCAATCGATGCAGAATCTACGAACATCCCTGAAGATTTCAAAGGTAAAGCAGCCTCTTTTAGTTTTGTTTCTGTAAATTCAAACGATGAAAACACAAACGCAGCAGTATTTAACTTAATTTGTTTAAATGTTGATTCAGAAAAATTAGATATCACAAAATTAAAAGCAGCTTTAAGTTCTATCTTAAAATTAAAAACAGTAAAATTAAAAAAATAAATAGCTAATACTGACTTGCAATTTTTCTCAGCGAGTCAGTTTCTTCGGCCCAGTACGAATAAGTTCCAAATTCAGGAAATATTTTTAGAAAACTAGGATCGGCCCATCGGTTTAAAATCCATCCAGCATAATTAATCACACGGTAACATCTTAGTAGCGGTACTATAGCTAAATCAGCTTCATCAAAATAACGAAGCAGTTCATAACCTTTCATAAATTCTTCATATTCTTTTGTATTCGAAAAGTTTTCATCAGGAAAAATCATCCAGAAATCTTGAATCGGTGGACCATTCACAAAATCATCAAAATCAACCAATGTGATTTCATTGTTACCAGCATCTAGTAAATTGCCACGGTGCAAATCACCGTGAATACGAATATAATTTTCTGGCTTTAGCTGATCATCAAGTTTTTGAAATACATTTTCAGCGATATCGAAGTAATCATTGCGTACTTCAGGGGCCACATGATCATAAAGCTGATCTAGGATTTTCCACTTATCCCCCAGCTGTGGACCTAAGGATTCACGGTTATGGGCGATCTTACGTTCACCCACATTATGTAGCATCGCCACACAATGGCCTAATTTAGAAAACTGACCTAATAATATTTCTTGCATCATGCGACCACGAACTTTTTCGTAGTAACAATATAAAATCCCGTTACTATCAAACACAGTTTCGTTGTCAGTCTTACGGCGTAGGGGTTTCCCGACAGAAAGACCTTCTTCATCTAAATCAAAACAGAACTCATGTTCATCTAGAATAGTGTCTTTCGACCACCTTTTGGGTCTAAAATATTTAGCAATAATCGATTTATGGGTCTGATCTTGATCTAATTTAATATCGAAAACGCGATTTTCATAGGAATTCAGCTGATGAATTTCACCGGTGCTGACGTAACCCTGTTGATCAGCATCAGTTAAAATTATATTTGGATCTAAATTAAAAAACTGATCGGTCATAAAAGCTGACATCCTTGGTCTATTGATAAAAAAGTTAGACACCCAAAAACTACAGCCTACTTCTATATTTGATTTGATGCTAGTCGAATGTGGTCCTTGGCTTGCTCTATGTCATACTATCCACACTTGGAGGACATATATGATTATCAATAAAAAAACAGTTCTTTTAGCTTTATCAGTTATTGCTATCGTTGGTTGCGGTTCTAAAAAAGAATCAAAATCAGGTCGTGCTAATAAAACAGCTGCTGAAATTGCAGAACAAGAAACGTCTCCGACGGTATCTGAAGGTATAGAGTCAGCTGATGGTCAAAATCCAGATGGTTCGACTGCTGATGGATCATTTCCTAAATTAGATCGTTCTAAAAAATTACCAACTGAACAAGGTGATTCACAAGTTGAATCAAATGAAGACGCAACTTTTCCAAAAGCCGGTCAAGGTACTGGTAAAAAATCGGACAACAAATCGGACAACAAATCAGAATCTTCAAAAGAAGAATCTGCACAAACTAAATCTGTTTCGTTTGATCAAGCAGAGGCCATTAAAACTGGCGGTCAATCTAAAGATTTATTTTACACAGCCTCAGCACAAGACGGATTAATGACTGAGTTCAGATCTTACAACAGCAAAGTTTCTGCAGAACAAAGTAAAATGAATGCCTCGTTAGCTAAGATCATTACATCTGCTAAAATTAAAAAGTCTGGTTCTGATATGATGATCGATTTAACAACTGATGAACAAGGTGTACTACAAACTTATAAATTAAAAGCCACACAAGCGGACGACAAACATACAATTAAAGTTGTTAGCCAAACTGGTGATCTAGAATTTCAAGGTGGATTTTTAAAATGTTTAGATAAAAATAATTCATGTGACAATTCATATATCAAAGTTAAATTAAGCGGAGCTTACACACGTATTATTTTTAGAACATCGTATGCTAATAGATTATTTCAGTATCAAGACAGCACATCTGATGGTCACCGTTTATGGATGACGTATGTTAATAATTCAACTCAGGCTACTTCAACAAATCAAAAATTTAAATCAGCACAAGTGGCTTCTTTTGAAATCGTAAACGGTCGCGCAGCTATGGGCGCAATGATTTTGACCAAAGATAACGAATCAGTGGGTTTAAGTTTTCCTTTGGTAGCTTCTGCACAAGGGACTGAAGTTTCTGCAGCTGCTTTGAAATCACAAGATGTGACTAAGATTTATAATCTGGCTGCGATCGGTGCAACATCACAAAGATTAGCCCAAGTGATCACAACAGCAAAACTTGTGAACAATAACGGTTTAGGTGATGTGCGTTTAAAACTTGAATTTGGTACAACTGCAGGAATCTGGGTTGTTTTATCACGAGTTGCCCAAGACACAGCAACAGTTCAAGACATCAGAAACTTTGAAGCTAAAGTTAAAGCTTTTTAATCGGTTTCTTTTTGACTCTTTAGCTTATCAATTCAAGTGGCACCTAGATTGCTTTTACCCTAGTTAATATCTAACTGGGGGAAATATGACACGTTTTTTAAAACTTAAAGCTGCTTTATTAATCACTTTATCGACAACTTTACTGGTTTCGTTACTTTCGGCTTCACTTTCTGAAGCCTATCTAGTGCCTGGGTATGGCGGTGGTCGCAGACCGGGTGATGGCCAACAGCCTCCTCCGTATAATCCACCCAACAGGCCGCCGAATCGCCCAGATGATGGTTACGACCAACGACGTGAAACAAAATACGTTTATATCGGTCGTTCAGTTTACAATGAATCTTTGCCATTAAGACAACTTGCAGGATTAGGTCAGCAATATCAGGGTTGGTCAGTCACGAACGTGCGTGCGCGTACAACACCAAATAGTTCTACGCGAACAATAGTGCAATTGTTAGCTGATCAACGCGTTGTCGCCCAGCAGGTCAACCCAGGTTATCAAATTAATTTATATCCTCAGTACGAAATTATTTTGGGAAACACAGTGCAACGATTACAACTTTTTATTTCTGGTTCTACATACATAGACACTATCGAAATTGATGTTGTTCGTGATGGTAACGGCGGTGGAGGCTACAATCCGAATCCAGGTTATCCGAATCAAACGATTCAATTAAATATTCAAGCCTCATTAGGACAGCAAGGTTTTATCGACCTTAATAATTACATTAATCAAAATCAATATCGTGGTCGTAGAATTGATCGCATCGAAGTCACGGCACGCGCACAAGGTAATGTGGCTTTAGTGGATGTTGTTGCGGGATACAGTTTAGGAACGTTGCAATTTTCAAATGGCTTTTCACAAACTCAAGCTGTGTTTGCCAATCAAGGGGCTGTGATCGGGCAGCATCAGCTGTACTTAACAACACGTGGTTACATGATTGTTGAGACCGTGCGAATCTATTTACGGTAGTAGCTATAAGCTTAAGCAGCTTAATTCAGCAATTTAGTTAGACTCATTGCTGAATTTGTTTGTCAAATGATACGCCTCATGGGATTAAATTTAAGAGGCGTTTTTTGTGGAGAAATGGTGAGAAATTATGGAAAATATGCAAACTGAGTTAAATCAAAATCGTGAAGTTTCAAATACTTCAGCATTATTACCTCATATTTCTGATTATATGGATTACCGACTTTATTTAGCTGATTTTTACTTCTACAAAAAAGAATTAACGAAGAAATCTTTACGTCCTTACAACTACGCCATTTTTTCTGCTGCAGCCGATATTAAATCTCCAAATTATTTAAAAATGATCATCGAAGGTAAAAGAAATTTATCAATAGATATGGTTCAAAAATTTGCCAAGGCCTGTGGGTTAAATAAAGCCCAAAGTGATGAATTTAAATTATTAGTGATCTTTAACCAATCAGAAGACCCAGCAGATAGAAATTACGCTTTAAAGCAATTATCTGAATACCGTGTTGAAATAAAATTAAAGCACGGTGAATTTGACCGTCGTGTATTTGAAAAAGTTCCGAATTGGATTGGTTGGATTATTTACGCGCTTGTTGATCAAGACAGCGTGATTTTTGAAACAGCAAAATTAAAAGAATTACTTCGTGGTAAGGCTTCTGAGACTGAAATCGATCAAGCTTTAAATTTATTATTAAGCACTGGTGAACTACAAAAAGATCCAGCAACAGGACAAATCACAAAAGGCAAATCAACCGAAGCCCCTGATGAAATTCCAGCGGCGTTAATTCGTAAATTACAAATGCAATTAATGTATTTAGGTCTTGAATCACTTTACCAAGACACAGCCATTGAACGTGAATTCGGATCGTTGACATTAGCTTTAAGCCATACTGAATTTGAAGACTTAAAATTTAAACTTCGTCAGATGCGAAAAGCTTTACACAAAGAAAATTCGATTGCGCGCATGAATTCAAAAGGCGAAAGAGTCTACCAATTAAATCTACAATTGTTTCCTGTGACAAATCCGTCTAAAAAATTAGACGCTTAATAATTAACCGATCACAAATAATTCTTAAATTATCTTAAATCCATTTTCAGGCGCTATTTGACACGGGAAAACCATGTGGGTTGTGGATAAGTCTGTGGATTTGGTTGATAACTCACTCTCAAAACTGATTTAAAGCCTAAAGATGTGTTTGATGGCACTGCGCTTAATGCTAGGCGGCAAACAAAAGGGTCTGATCGACACCATGTCATAATATATCAAAAAACAGCAAAAAAGTGAAATGACCTGATAAAAGTAGAGTTATTACTTAAGAAAAAGACTGCTGAAATTTTATGATATTAGTCATCGTCATTTCGGCAAAAGTAAGATTAAATGGTCAAGTACACAAAAAGAAAAGTGGGGGTGTACTGGCTTCGACGTGGGTCGTGAAGCAAGAGGAGCATACCGGGGCGCATGTGGACCTCGATAAAAACGTGCATTTTATAGTTGCAAACAACGACTACCAATTAGCAGCTTAGTTCTGCTACGGCTTACGCGCTGATCGACGGTGTCGATGCGTATTCCGACGATAATGCCGTCTCGGTGATGACTGGTTTCTCTGGAGTCAGCACTTAATAGTTACCCAGGGGATTTTCTGCAGATATTTTGTTCGTAGAGGCTTTGCAGAATTAATAAAATACGAACTAAGTATGTAGCGCCTTTTCGTGGATCTCTTGCGGACGCGGGTTCAATTCCCGCCACCTCCACCAAACTGTAATTGTGAGAACCCTCCTTGAATGGAGGGGACTAACATTTTTCCTTCAATTAACCATTTACTATTGTGCTGATTATGGGTCGCAACGCCTGCAACGACTTCAGGTGTACACTTTAGACCCTCAGGAAACAGTTTCTTCAACGCCAAATTAGCATTTTGAATATCAGACCCCATGATTTCGCCGAAGCGTTTAAGATAAGCCTTTACGTTAGCTGGCAGCATAAACATGTTCTGACTTCGACGTTGCTTTAAGAAGCTGAGTTCGTGTTCGATTCTAACCTTGCTTGCTTCCTTTTCGTTGATGCTATCAAGAATTGAAAGTGGCGGATGTTCTGTTTGTGAAACAAAATTGACAAGGTTTTGTTGCTCTTTGATCGTGGCCTTTAGTTGTGCGTTAAGAATCTGAATATCATCGCTGCTATTTGAGTAGCGTTTTTTAAGCCAATCATTAAACCGTTTTGTAAAGTATGTAACGAATGATTCATCATCTGCCATTGTTGAAAATCGATTGAATAAAGCAGCCTCTAATTTGTGAACCTTAACAGTGCGAATGTTTGAACAGTGGTTTGTTCCCTTGTTTCGTTGGCGGTAGCACCCGAATGAACCAGAAGTTGTCTGAAGTAGGTTACCTCCACATCGACCGCAGAAGACAATTCCACTAAGAACCAATTTGCTTTTTGATGCAGTCTTCGCAGCAAAGTTCATAGCTTCAGCTGCTGATTTGTTTTTGTGATATATTCGTTTTGTTTCCGACAGCTTGAGTTGTGCTTTTAGCCACATCTCTGGCGATACTATTCTGAGATGATCGTTCACTTTTAAGCCATTAAGATAGACGATACTTTTAGCCTGTGCTGGTCTTTTACCGAATCTTCCTGAGTCAGGGTTTTTAACAGTTTCACTTTTTCCCCAAACCCAAACGCCGATGTACTTTTGTTGTGTAAGCAGTTTGCCAATGGCTGACTGATTCCAGTTGCAAGTCTTTTTAGAAATCTTCTGTGCTCGTTGACTTGATGGTATTCTTTGATCGTTGAGCCGTTTTGCAATTTGAGCAAGACCGATTCCACTTATAAACCAGTCAAATACTCTGCGAATAATAATCGCTTCTGTTTCATTTATTTCAGGTCGAAAATGTGAAGGTACAATTAGTGATTTCTTATGGGTGTGTTGTGTTGAAACAGCCGTGTATCCATAGCAAGTATCACCTGCGCTGTAGCCAGCGAGAAATCTTGTTATTTGTGCTCGTCGACTGCGCTGACCGATTTGCTTACTTACATCAGAATTGATGACGCCCTTGAAGCTCATTGCCATAGCTGATGATTGATCCTCAGTGCTCATGCCATCGTTTACACTGATTATTTCGACACTTTTCGAGCGTGCTAATTGCATTAAGGTATGAGACTCCGCAATATCGCGTGATAAACGAGACGTATCTTCAACCAAAACAACGTCAATAGATTTTGATCGAATGGCATCAGTCAGTTTTGTGAAACCATCGCGGTTAATATTGCGACCTGTTTTAGCTTCGTCTTTGAATATGTGTTTTGGTTGGATGTCAAAATTATAGATTATATATGGATCATTGTAGATTGCTGATTTAATCGATTCGTTTTGAATGTAATGGTTGATAAATGAGATTTGATCCTCTGCTGATTTTTCGCTTTGGTTATCACTTGAGTATCTTGCATACAGGGCGGTTCTAATCTGTTTCACCTCCTGTTTCTGTTGTTTTAACTGTTTCATTTTCTTTTGTCCTTTCTTGTTCGTCTTTTTTCATGGACTGATAAATGACTTCAAATATGTGATCGAAAGCAAGAACGGCTTGCTCACTTTCTTCAGTACACAAATTGAAGTTGAAATTATCTTTTACCATGAGTTGTTAATTGTTTGTCCGTTTCTTAATTAGTTGAATAAGTGTTCTGGTTACCTGTTGGCAAAGGACTCAGCAATCTTGACTGCATCAATTAATGCTGATGGGCTAATTTCAAACAGGCGTGAAATGTCTTCGTTGGTGCTGCTTGCTAAAATTGAACAAAGATGTTTGCGTAAGCGGACTCTTTCAACATCACGCGTGCTTAGACGTAAGTTTTTATTTCGCAAGACTGGTATGAGATACTTTAAGAGATACCCCTCTGACATGGCATCTTCATTTGACATGCAAATCATTCCAATCCCTATATTGTGCAACATTCGGTATAGGTACTGATCTTTCGCCATTTTCGGTTGTGAGTCGTGGATGCCGCCATCAATCTCGACGGCGAATCCCTTTATTGATTTATTTGAATTACCTTGAACGTGTCCTACATTTTCAAAAAGAAAATCAATGTTGCGTCCTCCTATCCACACATTGCGATGAAACCTTAGCTGTATATGCTTTCTTAGAATTGAAGCCATTTTTATTTCAGCCGTGTTAGTTTGAGCTTCGCTAGAGTAACGCTTGTTCAGATCAAGACAAAGAACTTCGTAAAGCGCTTTGAGCTTGTTAGCTGATGGTTTGCTTGGCTTATCTATTTTAACTTGAGTCGGCCATGCTCTAAAGTCGTCAGTCTTAAATAGCGATGGATATACTTTATTTAATATTGGTGAGTAAGCTATCAGCCTGTTCATACCTTCGCGACCTAGAGTTATTTCATTGTGTGTTATCATTACAGCTTTCCTTTTCATTAGACCCTTGTTCAAAAGGTATTAGCCTTCCGAATCCATTGATCTTTTTTGAGTTTTATGCCATTTTCAGGCATAATGCTTTGCAGTTAATTCAAAACATTGAAACTTCTATAAAACAGAAAAATGCATTTTTATTGAGGTGTTGAAGTTTGCGTTATACGAAACAAGAAAAGGATACTCTTTGCCACCCATTAAAAAGTTTGATTTTGCAGAATGGAAACATTATTTAGAAAACACTATTTTACATTGGTCGTGGCAATACAGTGAGCGCAGCAACAGCAAAAAAGAACAGGCTATGCTTTTAATTGAAGTTAAAAAAGCCAAATCAGAGTTGAAACAATATTCCAAAGTTCACAAAAAGCTGTCCAGTCTATTTGATTCTGAGTTTGTCAGCATTAGTGAGAAAATGGATAGCTTTGAAGACTGGCTACAGAATGACTATTTGTATGGAAAAGTGAAAGGGAAGAAAGTTCCACCGCCAATTGCAGAGCACTTGTTGAAAGCGTGTAATGCCGTTAAAGCGAAAGAACTTTCAAGTCGAGAGTTGCTTGATTACTTTGGTCGCGGTGGTTATTTGGAACAGTATATGATTGAACGAAAATTAGAAGTGGATTTTCATTTGCCATTCTTAAGAATTGATTTGGATCAGCCTTCAAAGTCAATTAAAGAGCTACGTCGAAATTTATCAACTCGAAAGACGATTAAATAGGACAATAATTATCTCAATTACAAAGACCTTACTTAAGCATTTTATACTGCTCAATAATAAGCTGTTCGACAATAGCAGCTTTACTAGTTTTGTAATGCTTGGCAATTTTAACCAATTTATCAGAAGCCTCAGGAGTAAGACGAACAGCTAAAGGTACACTTTTGGTTTGTTTTGGATCAATCTTCAGTTTCTTCATGCTAAAACCATGTCATTATTATACATGCAGTACAAATGTATAGCTATTATGTACTGCTATGCGTTAGTATTATCCTATGTCTAAAGTCGTTGTGTACCTTCGAGTTTCAACAGTGGATCAAAATACTGAACTTCAAAAGCGTGAAGTTGAACAATACCTTATTGCTAGGGGCTGGACAGCACTATGTTTCTTTGAAGATAAGGCATCAGGTACGAACGACAATCGATCACAGTTTCAAGAAATGATGACAATGGCCAAGTCTCGTAAGTTTGATGTTTTAGTTTGTTGGAAGCTAGATCGGTTATTCAGATCAATGAAGCACTTGGTTGTAACACTTAGCGAACTGCAAGATTTAAACATCCAGTTCATTTCGCTGAAAGACCAAATTGACCTGACTACATCGTCTGGTCGATTGATGATGCACTTGATAGCCGCATTTGCTGAATTTGAAGCTGACCTCATAAAAGAGAGGGTCAATGCTGGCCTTAGAAACGCGAAAGCTAAAGGTAAGATACTTGGCCGTCCAAAAGTTATTAATCCAAACGTCGTGATGAGCCTTCGCCAAAAAGGACTGTCACTATCTGAAATCGCAAGGCAAATCGGAGTCTCTAAATCAAGTGTTTCAAAAACCCTAACAGCGTTGGCGTTACCTAATCCGTTGAAAAAGCCTGATAAGACTGGGGATGATTAGTGAGCACATCACCGTTGATAAAACTAAAGTATATTCAACACCCACAGCCTATCGTCTGTGCGATAAATCATACGCGTGTGATCTTAAGTATAAAACTGCCTTTGTGCGAAACTTCACTAGATCATGAAGTTTCGAGGACATAATGGCACGAACAAAAAAAGCTGAGAGTAATGCTTTTACTAAAAATCTAAATCGATTGATGACTGAAAAAAATATCAGCGTGAGACGTGCTGCTGATATGGCTGGCGTAAGTCCATCAACTGTTAATAGCTGGCGAAGTGGCTCTGCCCCGACTGATTTTAAAGCAATCAGAAAACTTGCAAAAGGTTTACGTGTATCTTTTGAATTTCTGTTAACTGGTGAATCTGAAGTTAGATCAGCAGAGATAAGTTTAACTGAAATCTTTGAAGAAGAATCATCAATATTTGACGGCTACGCTAGAATTTCAATTAAGCGTTTAATCCCACGAACTAAAAAGGAAGTATAATATGAGAACATCTTTAACTATTACTTTGATCTTAAGTTCTTTAATAGCTCAAGCAGGTCTTTTCGATGCAAAAAAATATGGCGTAGTTGAGCTTAAAGTATTAGTGAGCGGCATTGAGGCAAATGATCCAAAACCACTAAAGCAATTCATCAAAGATAAGGCTGAGATTTCTGATTATGGGTCTTATGAGAAAGATTCCTCTAAAGTAGCTCTTTGGTTGGTTACAAATGATTCTGCAATGAACGCAATTCTATCGTACGGTACGCAGAAGATTCAAAATATTTGTCGTCCTGAATTAGTCAAGTTACTGATAGCTGATGGCGTTCAATCCTCTGAATCTTTTGGTGCTAAAGAAAGTGAAAACAATGGTCATTTGAGCGGTACAATTAAGGCTTCATGCAAAGATTCGTTTGATATACTTATTGATAAATCAACTGCAACAGATATTGCTATCGCATCAAAACAGATCAGCTTTACATCATTATCCAAAATCAAAAATGATTCAGCCCTAGCACCAAATGCTGTGGCTATAGCACAGTCATTAATCGTTACGAATCAGAAAAACTGCAAGGCGAATGTAAGTGCAGCTTGTGATTCAGAGAAGTACTTAAGAAATATAGTTGCTCAGTTTATGGATAATGAAAAAGCTATTATGCACTCACAAACACCAGCTGGCCAAGCTGAAGACCTTATCAGCGAAATTTGTGAAGCCATGACGGAATCAAGCGAATTAGAGGCTGCTTTTAAAGAAGAAAAAGCCAAAAGCAGAGTTTCAGGTGTTTCAAACTTACTGAAGTTAAAAAACACTGGTGATCAAATCTATGAGTCAAAAAAGCTGATCGAATCAAAATCAGTAAAATACAAAAAGTTAACTAAGAAATTGTTCAACAAGAAAAGCTGTAAGTAATCTGAGGACATGATGGCTATCAATGATTCTGACAAACATTTTGTTTATGTTTATATTGATCCAAGAAACTTTCAGGAATTTTACTATGGTGAGGGCAAAGGCAACCGTCACTTAAGCCATTTGACTGATAAAACAAAAGATAAACGCACAGGCATCATTGCTGAAATAAGAGCCGAAGGCTTAGAACCAATAGTTCGTATTGTTGCTAAGGGTTTAACAAAGACAGAAGCACGACTTGTTGAAAAGACTTTGTTGTGGCGTATCGGTAAAAACCTATCAAAATTTCGACTGGTTACTTTTCTAAGAAATTCAGACCAGTGAATACCTTGCATAAAGAACTTTTCGATTTCGATTTTCAAAACGGTGTTTACTACATGAATGTTGGTGAAGGTAACTCAGATACAAGATGCTGGGAAGATTGTCGTGACTACGGATTCATGGCAGCTGGTCAAGATTGGGATTCTTGGGGTAAAAAACTTCATGTCCTGAAGGTGGGTGATGTTATTTGTGCTTACATTGCTGGCCATGGTTACACAGGGATCGGTATTGTAACTGAAAAAGCTATCCCTGCATCTGACTTCAAGTTTAAAGGTAAGCCGTTAGGTTCATACAAGTTGAAACAGCCAAATGTTTATTTAAGTAATGCAGGCACTAAGGATTGTGATTTCTTGGTCAAAGTTAATTGGAAAAAAACTATACCGAAAGAACAAGCTGTTAAGGTAGGGCGTAATGCTTTCACAACGGCGCTGATTGTCGCATCGTTGGAAAACCAACCAAAGACACTTAAGTATCTTGAAAATCAGTTTGGGGTTAGTTTCAAGCGTTTAATAAGTAGGGGTGGTTAAGCTAAATAAGACTCGGCTACCAAAAAGGAACTTCTTTTTTAAGCTGGGCTAATTCGGCTTTGATTTGTTCGGGGGTCATTTCTCTGACTGACTTACAAAAGCACTCTACTAAACCATCATCCTCAGTTAAATCATCATCGGAATCGGGCTCCCACTCATCAAACATATTAAGCCAACCTTGTGTTGCTTTATAGTTTTTACCGCTTGAAGCCATGTCAAAAAAAGCCTGAAGCACAGTTTTTCTTCGGACAACCCTGCCCTTATCTAAGGCTGTTTTAAGCTCAGGATTCAATGCAACTCGGCGTTCAAATGTTCGTTTAGAGATGTTAAATAATTCAGCTAGTTGGCTCATCATGTAGCCTTTTGAGGTCAGCCGCTCAACCAGTTCGGCGTTTGAAAGTGACAATTCTTTATGCTTAGCCATATGCTAAAATTGTATCATTTGGCGGATGACTGTAAAGCTGTTTTCATTGATAAATTGAAGCTGCTGTAGATGCGACAAATATCAAAAGACATCGTTAAGAAAGCTCATTGGCGGACTAAATGGTTTAGTTTTACATTCCTTTCAAGGAGGATAAATTGAATTTAAAAGCACCACAACTCACATCCAATCCAGCCAAGTGCCAAAACTGTAGTGCTATTTCGTACCAAGAAATAGTCTCATGGTGGCCGCAGGACCCAACTTCGCAGCCGACTCGTAGTGCCAATAATATGGCTTACTATGACAATCTAAACTCTAAACTGCATGTAAGAATCTTGACGTGTGTTGGCTGTAAGAAACAAGAGATAAATGTCTACCCAAATGGTGTTTTAAATGGAAAATCCTACGAAGTTGCTTGGCCCCGAAAAAGTCGTCCATTTCCTAATATAGATTTTCAAAGCAGTATTCCTAAATCGGTTGTGAGCGATTTTCTTGAGGCCGCCAGTATAGAAAATCTTAGTCCGACAGTGGTCTGGCCCCCTAGAACTAATCCAGGTCCTACGGTAGGATTTGGCAAACGAAAGGGGCCTTTGTGGCAAGAAAGCATTATGCAGTGGAAGAAAT
>JAYUQO010000287.1:0-2610 GCA_043756765.1 Bdellovibrio sp.
GAAGAAATCGGAGTATTAGGCTCAAATCATTTTGTGAAGACAACTAAAAACTTTAATCAAAAGTTTGAAGCCGGTCTTAACATGGATATGATTGGCAGGTTGAATGAATCGTTAAATGTACAGGGCGTAGGTTCTGCTAGCGGATGGAAATCGTTATCTGAAAAAATTTCTGTTTTAACAGATGTGCCATTGAATTTAACAACAGACCCGTATCTTCCAACTGATGCTATGGCTATTTATTTAGGTGAAGTGCCATCAATTTCATTTTTCACTGGCGCCCATTCTGAATACCATACGCCGCGTGATAAACCTGAAACCTTAAATTACCAAGGTTTGTTGAATGTGATTCATGTCGTAAAGCTTTACACCGATGCACTTATTGAAAAAAATAAGTCAGTATTAAAGTATGAAAAAATGGGAAGCAAAACAGACAAAAAAATGGAAGGCCGAAGTTTTAGAATTTTCTTAGGAACGATTCCAGATTATTCACAAGAAGGTGTTACGGGAGTTCGTATTTCAGGTGTGGCAAAAAATTCACCGGCTGAAAAGGCAGGATTAAAATCAGGCGACATTATTACAGAATTTGATCAAACAAAAATTGAAAATATTTATGATTATGTTTACGTTTTACAATCTATAAAACCAAGCTTAAAAACAAATATTAAGATCAGTCGTAATCAAAAAATAGAAACTTTAGAAATCACTCCGGCCTTAAAAGATTAGGCTTTCACGGGCTAGGCTGTTGTCTAGCTTGCAACACAGCATGAGTCTAGTTTTGATTTTCAAATCAAAATTAGACCTCTTTTAAAAAAGACAGACTTTAAAGAAATCAGTCCTGTTCCGATAGAGAAACGTGTGTTTAGAGCATGTTTACTGTGCGATTACTTTGAGGGATTTTAATATGAATAAAGTGATAAAAATTTTCTTTCTTTTAATCTTTGGATTTTATTTATTTTCCTGTGGAGCTGAAGTTTCATCTTTTGATGAAGCCTCGACAGCAACTGGCGGTGGCGGAAGTGGAAACACCGATACGGATACTGGTGGTGTTGCAACTCCACCATCTGATTACAATACATCACATTTTTTTGTAACCCTAGATACGACAACAACCTATCCACATTATGTGAGTCAGTTAAATGCTCATGGTACAAAGTGTTCTATAGCATCAACGTTAACAGGAAATGACTTAAGCTGTGTTGTTGAAGTTCCTGAGTTGTCATTGTATTACGGTGGATTAAAATTTGCAGTCAACGTTCCAGCAGGTATGTGTGATTATATTAGTGAAACACCATATTGGTACTACAATAAAGAAGTCGGCTACGGACCAACTGCCGTGGGAATCGAAAAAACGACAAATTCATCGGGCGGCGTTTCGTTCAGATGCAGTGCTAATGGATCGCCACTGAGTTCAACATGCACAGGGTATAATGAAGTTAACTTTAAATCCGAAAGTAACGTAATGACTGCTGAATGCGCTTATGTGTCGTCAGATAGCACAAACTGTTGTGTAGGTGATTACACTTTAACAACAACAAATATCACAATCGATGCGAGTGGTGCTGCGACATCAACAACTTCAAGTAATCCACAAGTATGGGGAGATAACGTTAAAGCCTGTCTTGGTGGGGCTGGTAAAACAAACTGGGATATTTTTAATGGAGCAGGAATTCCGGTTCCAAAATTATTAGAAATACGAGAAGGTGATCTTTATCCCTACACTGTGACTGCACCAAGATTTACAACAACAGCGGCCCCGTCAAATATTCCAATCGCAAATTTTTACACAGTTACAAGTCCTGCAGTTTCTAGTCCGCATTATCACACTGGTTATGGTGCCATGTCTGGTTCTAATTCAGTATTACCATATTATATTGATCCGATTTCAGATCGCAGTGGTAATGCAATTCTCAAAAGTAATCCTTATTATGAATACAGTTGTTTAAATAATGCATATGAGATTAAAAATCGTATTCGAGTTTATGTCAGAGAATGGGATGATAATGCTACGTACTTGTCTTATGTTTCTACCGGGGTCGTCAGTGGGACACCTTGGGATGTAACACCCGGAGCACAAGAGGGCGGAGCAGAGTGTGATGGGTTATCGCCAGAACCATGTAATGATTTGTCCGATAGTGATAACTTTGTCTATAGTTTAATTGGCAATGTTTACGATACCACGGGTTCAGGAACCACACGTGTAAACTACTTTCCAAATCATAATTTGCCATAAGTACTAAAGATCGATTTTTCTTTCAAAATGGCAAGTGTACCCTTGCGGATTTTTCTGTAAATAATCTTGATGATAATCTTCAGCTTTAGCCCAAGGGCCAGCTGAAGATATTTGCGTGATGATCGGTTTTTTCCAAACTTTCATTTGATTAATTTTTTTAATGCTTGATTCAGCTACTTTTTTTTGTTCATCAGTCGTGTAAAAAATAGCGCTACGATATTGCGTGCCTTTGTCGTTACCTTGTTGATTCATTGTTGTTGGATCATGAATTTTAAAAAAATAATTTAGCATTTTCTGATAGTTAGTTATTGTTGGATCAAAAACGACTTTAATTGTTTCAGCAAAATTCGTTCGCCCAGTTTTAATCAATTCGTAAGTCG
>JAYUQO010000288.1:0-6862 GCA_043756765.1 Bdellovibrio sp.
AAGCCACTTTCTAATTCGTTCATCACCATGAAAGGATTTACAGACCCTTTATTCATTTGCTGAGCCATCACTAGTGCATTTGAAAGTTTATCTTGAATATACCGTGGTGAAATCCCGTCTAAACCTTCACGTGTGGTTTCTTTACGTAATTCTTTCACGTTATCTTCAGTGTAGTTAGCAACTGTTTTACCATTATATAATTTTAGTTTTTGTAACCGTGTTAGGTTGGCTTTCTTCGGTTTTTCTAATCGGGTTAATATGGCCCACATAGCGGCCATTTCAATCGTGTGTGGAGCAATCGATATCCCGCGAAGCTTTTGCGAATTAAAATCTTTTTTATAAATATTCACTTCTTGTTTTAAACGCGTGATATATGGAATATCAATTTTTACAGTTCTATCACGAAGGGCTTCCATAAATTCATTATCTTGAAGTCTGCGATATTCAGGCTCGTTAGTATGACCGATAATCACTTCATCAATGTGAGTCTGTGCAAATTTCTTCGGTTTTATTCGGTGCTCTTGTGATGCGCCTAATAAATCATATAAAAAGGCCACATCTA
This sequence comes from Bdellovibrio sp., assembly GCA_043756765.1. GTDB lineage: Bacteria > Bdellovibrionota > Bdellovibrionia > Bdellovibrionales > Bdellovibrionaceae > Pseudobdellovibrio. Next base: position 563 of record JAYUQO010000288.1, read on the forward strand.
ATTTTAGAACTTCGACGAATTCAATCATTCCACGATTGGCGACGTTAAATTCACCATCAAAATTAAATGCTCGTGGATCTGAATCAGAACCGTATTCAGCGATTTTACGATAATTGATATCCCCAGTTAATTCTGTAGAATCTTGATTCTTTTCATCTTTCGGCTGGAATGTGCCGATACCTACACGGTCAGCTTCCGAAACAAAAAGTCTTTTCACACGTACGTGTGATAACACTTTCATTAAGTCACCGTTGTAGCGCTCCATCAAATTTTTGAATATAAATCGTGACGGTGGGCAAAGCTCACCAGAAATTTTCATTCTGAATTCACCATCTTGTCCGCGATTAATTTCTTCAGTTAAAGCTTGGCGCATATTATCGGGAATTAATAATAAAGGTTCTTCATTCATCGGGCTTTGATAAATACGAACGTCTTTTCCTAATAAACCCTCTAACTTACCGCCTTCATCAACCCATTCAAAAGTGTACATGGCCCCGTTTTCAGTTTGGGAATAAGCTTCAAGGCCTTTTTTTAACATGCGACAAATTGTTGATTTTGCAGAACCCACCGGACCGTGAAGTAAGATCACCCGTTTTTCAGTTCCGTAACCTAAGGCTGCTGCTTTCAGTACATTTACAAATTTCATCAGCTGCACATCAAGGCCAAAAACAGCATCTTTACCATCGTTTGGGATATCATCAAAAAATTTATATCTCACAATGTGTTTTTTGAAATCGATGTATTCTTCTGTGCCGGCTTCAATAACCATGTCATACATTCGCTGATAAGCATTACGTGTGACTTTTGGATTTTTTTTCAGCAGTTCAAGATAGTCATTAAAATTACCCGTCCACTGAGTCGTGGCTTTACCTGAATTCTGCGAGTTAGACATTTCAATGATGGCTCTTAAGTTGATTGACGATGACATGGTGTTTCTCCTTTTCGCAAAGATTTGGAAACGGACCTACATCTATGATTATGCCTCGTATTAAATAGGTTAGCGAATTAAAATTATTTTATAGTTATTAGTCGATATTCTTCTGGTTTAGACAAGACAAAGGTCTCGTTATAAGACTTCCTATGCTTCTGAATCGATTTAAAAACCCATATAAATTTCATTTGATCATTTTCGATAATAATTTTCTTTAAAGGAGATTTCTTCTTTTCAGTTTTCAGCTCCACACTGACTTCGGCTAATTCTGATTGGCAAACTTTAAGTTCTGGTTTTTTTTGCAAGCAGCTAAAACCTAATGTTGTGAGATCCGTATCTAGAATGGCAGCTTCAATCCAACGTGGATCAATTTCATTTTTAAATAGAGGTTTTAAGGTTTGGCTAGCAAAAGGGCCTTGAACAAATGTTTTTTGTGGATACAAAATGTACTGAATTTGATTTTTATTCATTAGTAAACTTCCGAGGCGGTAACCCAGTAAAGCTTCAACTTCAATGCGGATGACTCCGTTCGTTGTGTAGAACACGTCCATCGAAACTGAATTTGAACTCGATTTCTTCTTGTCCTCGATGAGAGCTTTTGTGTCCGCATATCGAATATCATCTTCATTTAAAGCCGTTTCGTTCGTGGCACAGCCGGTAAGAAGCGTAAATGTAAAACTAAGTGTTAAAATGATGAAAACTTGCTTTATTAATTTTGTATTTAACATATACAATAGTGTAGATGACAAATTTAAAATTAAAACATTATTTTTTATTTTTTGTGACTTTTTTTATACTCTGGTTCAATCACATCCCTATTGGCGCCATTTTGTTGATCGTACTTTGGCAACAAATGGGTCTTTATCTTTGGAAAAATCCAATCACAGCATCAAATCAAATTTTGACACTTATTCATTCACTTGGGCTATTGCCACTATTCTTTTTTTTAGGCGCTATTGGCTCGTTCGTTCCGATTTATTTAAAGTCGCAGGCATTTCATTTATTTGTGTTAGCCGCAATGTTGACCCTAATACTTAATTTTTTAATTATTGTTTCTGGGTTTTCAATATTTTTTGATATTAACCGGCAGGCTCATCTTCGCGAAATTTATCAGAAGACTTTTTCACAGTTAAAATATAGAAAGTTATTTTACTTTAAAATAACCTTCGTGTTTTTTGTTTTACAATTTATTTGTTTGTTCTTACTACCGGCCGACTACGCTATAGTTCTCAGTTACGTAGCGGCGATGATTATGGCGCGTAAACTTCTGGAATTGAAGCCGGAATCCTTTTATTTAGGATTGATTCGATAGCTGTAATTTTACTTTCGATTAATTTAATGCGATCAGAATCTTTTTCTTCTTGTTTCGCTTTTAAGTAAGCACTTCGCGCTTTATCATCTCTTTTAAGCTTGATGTAAACATCACCTAAGTGTTCCGCGATGATTCCTACATCGGGTGACATTTCATGGGCTTTTTCTAAATAGATAGCTGATTTTTTATATTCACCTTTTTTGTAATAAACCCAACCTAATGTATCTGCGATGTAAGGGTCATTACTTTGTAATTTGTAAGCATTTAAAGCTAACTTTTCTGCTTCTTCTAAATTTTGTCCTAGCTCTGATAAACTGTAGGCCATATAATTCATCGCTTGATGATTTTGATCATCATAAGCTACAGATAAGCGCATATGTTTCATCATCATATCTTTATTTTCTGAAAGATCAAATAACGTTCCAATATAATAATTAATCTGACTGCTTTTAGGAAATTCTGAATCACCCAACAATAAACTATCAATTGCTTTAGTGTAAAGTTTTTGATCTTCAAATAACTGAGCCTGCATCATAAACATTTGAACTGTCTTTTTATTTGTTTTTAGACCCTCTTGAACAACGCCTAATGCCTGATCGTAGTTTTTTTGTAAACGCAAGATCATAGCCGCACGCAATCTAGAGTCTTCATAATGATTACTGGTTGGCTGAATTTGTTGGTAAGTTAAAATAGCTTTCTGAGATAGTTTCAGTTCTTCATAGACAGCAGCTAAATAAAATTTAACTTTATCTGATTCAGGAACAAGAAATTTTAATTCTTCTAATTTCAAAGCAGCACGGTCGAACATTTTTTTATCAATCAATATTAAAGCCATTTTAAGCTTAACAGGAATCACGTCTTCAGATGCATTCTCTAAAATCTCTAGCTGTTCAAAAGCTTGATCATACTGGTCAGCTTCGATGTAGTGTTGCGAAAGAACTTCGGCAAGTCTTGCTATTGGGCCTCTGTCTTTTTGGTATTTAACATAAAACGCTATCACTGCTTTTTTATTTTTTGTTTGCTCAAGCATTGATGAATAAACTTGTATTGATTCTAAAAAGTCAGGCTTTAGATCAAAAGATTTTTCTAAATTCTTCATCGCTGATGTATAAAGTTCTTTTTTCTCTGAATCTAAAATAGATTTAGCTCTGTAATAGTATGGTAAATGTTTTGGCTCGTAAGTATTTAAAGAAATAACCCGTTTAAAATAACCATCTGCTTTTTGATATTTTTTTTGCTCAGAATAAAGAGCACCAATGTAAAGTAAGGGCTCAGGCTGTTCTGGGTTTTGTTTAATTAATTTTAAATAAACATCTTCTGCTTTATCGTAAGCTTTTTGCGTCATTAACATCGACGCATAAAGTAATTGCATATCTTCATTTTTTGGATCAAGAGCAATCGATTTCTGAATCCAGTAGATCGAATCTATAATCTGACCCTTGCGGTAATATTCTACCGCTAATTTTTGCATCAACGCCGGAGAACTGGTGTCGATGCTCATTGCGGATTTTAAAAGTTCAATTGATTCGGTGTTGTTACCGTCCAAAGATTCTAAATCGGCTTTCAAAAATAAAAAATCTGCTTCAGCTTGTTGTTGTGTCTTCAATTCAATTTTTTCACCAACAACATCCGGCACACCTAACGATGCAGGTGCTCTGTTGTGATCGTTCAGCGCAGAATCGAAGTAAGGATAACGTTCAAAGGAGGCGCAGCTACAAACTAATACGAAAAATCCGCAGCCTATTAATTTCAACATAGATAATTTCATGACGACCTCTAATGACTTTTTATCGGCATTAGAGGCGCCTTTGCTGTAGTCTTGATGGTTTAAATATTAAGCAAAAAAACAAAACTAGACCTGTAAATAAGAACTAAATAGCAATACAAAGATGATTTTTTAGTAAAAACCAGATTAATTTGCTAAATCATTAAGTATCTTAAATAACTAAGTATTTATTGATCTAATTGTGTTGTTTTTACAGTAGTCTGGGCCTAATCCCTTTAATTTTACTATGGCACTAACCCTGACTTAATTTAATACTGTCGACATACTTGACAAGGGGTGGCGGCAGGGCTAATTTGCCATCGAATAAGTAGGCGAAAAGCTTGAGTTTTAGGCCTTTACAGATCTTCACAAACGTAACGCAACTCTGATCTTAAGGTTTGCTAAATGCCTAAACAAAGAATTAACCAGCAAATGGGAGGCTATTGTGATGAATCAAATGGATACTTTGAACACAAAACCGAGCGCTAAAGTAAAAATAATTAAGCGTTATCAAAATCGTAAGCTTTACGACACTAAGCAAAGTTGCTATGTGACACTGGACGACATTGCTAAAATGATCCGTACAGATGAAGAAGTTATGGTGATTGATAATAAGTCAAAAAATGACATCACTGCAGCGACTTTAACTCAGATCATTTTTGAATCTGAAAAGAAAGCTTCTCAGTACGCTCCATTATTTACTTTACGCGAAATTATTCAACACGGTAACGGAAGCATCTCTAGTTATTTAGCTAAATTGGGAGCATTCCCGATTGATTATATGACTAAACAAGCTGCTGTAACTGTTAATGTTGAAAGAGTTTCGACTGATGACATCAAGCAAAATCTTGAAAACAGAGTCGCAACTGCAGCTCGTTTGAATACTGCTGATGCAACTTCTAAAACTGTTGCTGAAAAAGCAACAGTTTTACCAGGTTCGAATCAAGACGAAGAAACTCCAAATCTTCCTCTTCCAAGCAGCAATCAAAATTTTGGTAGCTAAATTTAGAGCTAATTTTGGTAGCTAAATCTGTTAGCTAATGAGTTCATTAAAATAGTTTAAATAAAAAAGCCGAGAGAATTCTCGGCTTTTTTATTTGGTGTGATTCAAAATCTGAACTTCATAAACAACCAGTTCATCTACAGACCGGTTTATTGTTTGCACCAACGACAGACATGTCTGAAGTATTTCATAAAATAACCGATAGAATAACTGACAGCGCTTCTGCCTACTGCAAGCTTCAGCCCATTTTTAATCAATACTGTGAAGAGTTTTGGGCGATTTACCTGAACCATCAACTTCATGTTCTAAATATGACCTTACTACACCGTGGCACCCTGAACTATTGCACTGTTCATCCACGGGATCTTTTCAGGCAGGCCTTCCTGCATAACGCATACACAATGATCATTGCTCATAACCATGTCAGTGGCGAACTAGAGCCCTCTGCCGAAGACATTAAACTGACAAAAAAATTAATTAAAATTAGTCAAATCACAGAAATTTCAATTTCAGATCATATTATTTTTAATGATAAAAAGTATTTTAGTTTTAAGGAAAATCAAATTCTTTTTTAGTATTCAGAATCTTCTGAATCAATTTTATTTTGATCAAAAACATTTTGTGGTTTTCGAATAGGTGCGACGCTGATGACTTCTAGATCATCTGATAAAACGATATCGTACCCCTCTTTTCTAGCGTTCTCTTTATACTGATAAATGTATTCAGCTTTTTCTATGGCTTGTTGCTGTTTCAACTGCATTTGACGTTCATAATTTTCATTAAATATTTCGTCAGCAGTTTTGGCTTTGCCGCTCTGCTGATCTGATTCTTTCCAGATCTGTTGATCAGCTGATATTTTTCGTGGATCAGTTTCAAGTACAGGTTTTTTATTTTGATTCAAATCTAATCCATTCATTGATAATTTCAATTTTTGCAAATTCAATTCACTTTGAACTTGCTGCATATATTTATTAGCTAAATCTTGAGGATCGACAGAACTTGTCGTTCGGGAATTCAATGGCTGATCAATATATGAGTTTTTCTTAACTATATGGGCCGTCTGTGGATAAAAAAAGAAATATCCAGTGCAAGCGACTGCTAAAAAGATTGCTAAATTAAGAAAAGAACTTAAGCTTTTCATAGAACACTTATCGGACATTCGTCCTCGTAAGTTGAACTCTAGATGATCTTAACGAATTGCCCGGAAATAAATGTTACCGAAGCTGGCTCAAAACGAGAATCGAATAACCAGACCCACTCCCATTGCCCATTAAATGATGTTACCGAAA
>JAYUQO010000289.1:0-2597 GCA_043756765.1 Bdellovibrio sp.
GGCGGATATCAAATCCGACCCCGAATGAGGGAAATCAATGCCTAATTTGCAACGGGTGTGTTCGCCTAATGATGTAAAAAGCTCCCCGCCTGCTAAGGGGCGGTGCGACGGGTCGCTGGCAGCGCAGCTGACGGGGTGGTTTGGTTTTTTTCAGTGTGGTCTGTGTTCTCTGTGTGTCGGTGGTCGGTGTTTTACAAAACTTAAATCACAAGCGCTTCGCGCAACTTATCGTCTTGTTTATTAGGGAATCGTAGATTCCGTAGAGACGACATGCATGGCGTCTCTCATAGTTGGGCATCATTTTACTGTTTTCCTAAAGAGCAAATTTATCAGAGGCGCGAAGCATAGCTTCTCTACATTTGACTATCGCACAAATCTAATAAAAGTGCTTCATGAAAACTTTGAAATTCCCATAATTTTAATTCATTCATTAAATGATGATGGTGCGGCAATTGATAACTTCGATGTTACTAAGTTTAAAATTGGCTGATCTATTCTATCAAAACAAAATAATGCGATTTGACGCTTTTAGTTGGGGTAATTCTTTTTATGAACCCCACATCACAAAGACTTTGAAGCTCTTTAGAAACAAGGCCAGGGTTGATGGCCGTAATTTCTATAATTTGACTGCGCGTGATTTTTTTATAATTTTGAAATAATTCTCTAATCATTTTTTCTCTTATTTCGGCCTTTGTTCCCCGTTGAACGATATTTAAAATTTTGTCATGATCCAATTCGAAATCTCGCAATTTCATTTTTTGTTTTGATACTTTTTTAGTTTCGATTTTTATGACTTGATTTGAAATTGTTTGTGGCATGTCTGGCAAGCGAGTAAAATCGAAATCTTCTATATCTAAAACTTCTTTTTCAGCATGTAATATTTTCAGTCGCTCAATTTCATTTTTTAATTCGCGTATATTTCCCGACCAATGATAGGTTACTAACGCTTCTAATAATTTACGGGAAAGTCTTTGATGTTTTTCTTGGGAATCTTTATGGAACCCCAAGAAATATTCAATTAATTGAGGGATATCTTCTTTTCTATCTCGCAACCTAGGAAGTTTAATATCAAATCTCGTCAATCGAAAAAAAAGATCTTCACGAAATTTCTTTTCTTCAACTGCCTTTTGCAAGTCAACATTGGTTGCAATGACAATTTTACATTCAATTATTCGTGTTTTAGTACCGCCGATCAATCGAATTTCATTTGATTCTAAAACTCTTAGCAAAGAAACTTGCATTTGCGGGCTAATGTCTCCAAACTCATCCAGAAAAACTGTGCCACTACCAGCCGCTTCAAAAATACCCTTTTTTTCTCTTTGTGCACCTGTAAAAGCACCCGCTACATATCCAAATAATTCTGACTGCAATAGAGACTCCGTCAAGGCACCACAATTGATCGCTAAAAATGGCTCGCTCGGGAATGATCCTTCATCATGAATAGCTCGCGAAACCAGTTCTTTACCTGTTCCCGTTTCGCCAGTGATTAAGACAGGTTCTTTTAACTTTGCAAATTTCTTGACTAGCTCTTTGACATGCGTTATTAATGGGCTATGTCCAACAAGTAATTCTAGCCCTTTTCCTGTTTTAGTTAAAATTGGTTTGGGTATTTTATTTGATTTGATTGCTTTTAATTCTGTTTGTTCTTCAATGCCATTCATCAGCATTAAAATATCTGAAGGCAATAATTCTTTGGCAAATTGTAATTCAAAAGTTAACAGATTCATGGCATCATAACGATTCAGGTTTTCAATCAATCGACTAAATGTTTCAATTGCTCCTTCACGATTCATTTCTAATAATTGCAATCTCGCATGAAAAAAATCTTCAAAATAGTGCGCTTCACCTCTTTCCTTAATTTCATGTAAAATTAATCGGGCTTTACCTTTGTTCTTTAAATTCAATTCAATGTGTAGAGGCAAATATTCACTAAATCGATAATTCAATAAACTTAATGGTGTCGATTTTTGAAGTATTTGAAATTGATTACTTGCTTCTTCAATATTAGCTATTGATAGTGAGTGAAGTATCTTGATATATACTTTTGTTCCAGATTCCAGATAGTTCTTTTCATCAAAATCGCCTGAAATTATTTTTAATAAATATTCCATGTCCAATACACTGACGCTTAAATCACCCCTATAAAGTCTTTGATAATCATCTATTAAAGCACTACCTTCCATATAATTGCAAGTTAAAATACTATTCATCAATTTTGCGCCAACAATGGTAAATGCTAGTTGATCATTCGTTACTGCGCCTAATCGATTTAAATCATCTGTTTCTAATTCTTTTAACCGACCTTGTTGCGCTAACAAATTGGCCGTACCAATCAAAACAGAAATATATCGATGGTTTGATTTATCAAAAAGCGCAATCGACTCTTTCATAAGTCGATTGCAATCAGCCCAATTGTTTTCAAAAGATCTTAAAGTCGCAACCGAATTGATAAAAAGAGATTGAATCAAAGGGTTAATATCTTCACTATTTATAGAATAACCAATAGATCGAACTACATTGGCCCTTTCTGGTTGTTTACGAAAACTCATAAATCTAATTATAAAAAACATAAATAATAAGTAGACATTGTTATCTGG
>JAYUQO010000290.1:0-2589 GCA_043756765.1 Bdellovibrio sp.
GCACTTGTTCGGACTGTCTACACCAGCCACATTGGCCGACTGTGAAACGCTGATTTGCTCGGTGTATGTTTTAATCAGTTGGCGTCCCAAGTATTTATAGGCATAAATATCGTCGTTTATACCGGCATTCGCCGTTGATAAAAATAAAATTCCAATCAGTGCATGTTTCATAAATACTCCTACACAGCAATGACATTGCAAGAATGGCAGCTACTTATAAACAATCTGCTTGATAATAAAGTGTAATAAAAGTTTGTATGTGATCGATTCATGACAAAATTTGTCTACGCTTTTCTTGTGTCTCAGAATGAGACGCAAGAAAAGGTCATTTGAAATTATAACTTTACAGGTTTAGTGATTTGTTTCAGCGGCAAGTTTACGACTTGGTTGTGGTGACAGCCAAACGTCAATAATGTCGGCAGCTATTTCTTTGTTATTTTTTAAATAATAAAACTTAGAAGATTCTCTTTCTTCTGCAAATTTTCCAATGGGTCTTACATTACTTGGATTGTATTTTAAGGAAATTTTCGTTACTTTCTTGCCTAAAGCGACAAGTTCATTTTTTTCTGAAATACCATTCGCATTTTTATCATTCCATAAGAATAATTTCTTAAAGACCTTATCTTTTTTGTTAATGAAATTATCTTTATTTAAATCAAACTGAGCTAAATTATCGAATCCATTTTTGAACTTATCATTGTCGCCAAAAAGTTGATCTTTTGTTTCAATTTTTCCATTTAGTTTTTCATCATAAACCAGAAAATAACCCGGTGAATTCTCCTCAACCCAAGAAGTTTGTCCAGCAGGATTTAATGGAAAATCAGATACATTTGCGAATAACGGACGTTCCTCATCCATAAATACCATCAGTGGAGAAAAATAACCGCCACAAAAACCCGTTTGACCCGGAAATGAAACAGTGACATCAGCTGAAGAATTGTCACTGGCTAATTTGAAACCTGAAACAGATCCGGAAGTGGGTCCGTCTTTGGCCATGTATGCACCACACGCATAAGATGGAGTGTAAGTTGAATAGCCGACACTTCCGTAAACTGCACCAGTCCCTAAGCAATCCATAACTTTTTGGGAGAAAGAATAACTGTTTAATGTTGCAGGAACCGGGCTGGTAGATGCGCTGCCATCAGGATTACGTGTTAAACCAGTAGTAGAATTTATATACATCTGAACCGTGTTTCCGTATATTCCCGCAACACTGCCATTTGGAAGATTATGATTTATAAACGCTTCCGTTTTTATTATTGGCGGCAAGGCTACAACTTGGCAGGAAGTGCCGCCGCCACCGCCACCTAAGATGCCGAATCCACCGCCACCTAAGATGCCGAAGAAATTACTCACAGCTGCAATTGGCGTGCATACAGTCGTAGTTCCGCCAGGAACTGTGTACGTAATAGTTCCACTTTGCTGCATAGGTTTTATTGTTGCTGCTTTCATTCCGACTTTGGTTGTTATACTACCTGGAAAATTGACGAAAAAATTTATGTTTTGACCACTGACGTTCATATCAAAATTGGCTTTAATCATTGAACTTGGTGAAATTGGATTTGCAACACCTCTAAGATTTGTTCCGTAGCATTTGGTATGTAATCGAAGTATGAATTTACCACCAGTGGCGACACTTAATCCCTGCGACGGTGTTGCAGTTGCTGAATCTTCACCACTAACAAATATTCCTAATGGCATATTTTCACTAAAAGCCAGATTTGATAAAAAAATTATTGAAATAACACTAAAACTTATTAGCTTATTCATATTATATTTCCCCTATTTTACTTTACTAATTTTAAAATTTACAATTTTTGTACCTATAGAATTTCTTTGAAATACAACTTCGCTAACGAAATCAGAAATCAAAATTTTACTTCCCCACACTTTATCTTTGCCATTATAAAATGATTTGTAAAATTTTAGATTGCCGTCCTCTTTACTGATCCAGTATTTGATCAAACGCACTGATTGAAGTCTGACCGTCGAAATGCCACCACCAAAAGAAGAAACAGTTCGCAGAAAAGTGTCTGCAGAATCTATAACCTGATCTGTTTCTGGATGAGTCGTTTTGATCAATCCAGATAAATCTGCAGCAAAATCCAAACTGTTATTATTAACAACGCCTATAAAAGTAGAACTGCGCGGCGCTTTGGCCATATCTAAATTGCCAATTGGTGAACGAATGCGGGCTAAAGTATCTAGAAATAAAAGCTGACCATTCTGCCAAAATTTACTTCTTTGGTTACTTACAAAGTTACCCTGATTCAAACCCATAAAAGTTAGTGTAGCTGGAATATTAAAATCACTTGGTGCCGGCCCAACTTTATATGCAGCCACTGGATCATAAATTAACACTGGACCCTGTTTAGTGTCTTGCAGTAAAAAGAAGATCTCACTTTTTTTACCTTCAGCTAAAGTTAAGCGTCTGTCTGGCAAATTACTTAAAGTATTAACCGATTTTTCCGGCACATAATCAAAAAAATTAATATTATTATCGTCCGATACATTTATGTTATTGAATGAAATATTCGCAGCCTGTATGTCGAATAAAATAAGCTTTTCACCAGATAAAACTTCTATTTT
>JAYUQO010000291.1:0-2585 GCA_043756765.1 Bdellovibrio sp.
CTTGATGAATTGAATGAAAAAATTGATTCGTTTAAAGACTCATCACACGCCAGAGTTTTCAAATCAGCTTACATTGAAATGAAAAAATTAGCTGAATCACCAATGTTGAATAAAAATATCAACAATGATTCTGAACCGCCGCTGTTATCTGGTGTTGATAATTTAGAACGCGCCATGAGAAAGGCTATAGAGAATGAACTATCAGGTCTTGAAACACGTTTGACTGTGTTAGCATCGACAGGATCAACAGGGCCCTTTATTGGATTATTCGGAACAGTTTGGGGAATTATGAATTCGTTTCATAAAATCGGACAAACAGGTTCTGCTAGTCTTGCTGCTGTGGCGCCAGGTATTTCTGAAGCCCTCATCGCAACTGCGATCGGTTTAGCTGCCGCAATTCCTGCAGTTATTATTTATAATCACTTTGTTGCAGAAATTAAAAAAGAAGAAACGCATCTTAATAATTTTGCATCTGATTTTTTAAACATTGTAAAAAGAAATTTCTTCAGAGGTTAATTTATGGGAATGCAAACCTCTGGTTCACGCAGTTCTAAAGTAGCTATTAGTGAAATTAATGTAACCCCGTTTGTTGATGTGATGTTGGTTTTACTTGTGATTTTCATGGTCACAGCGCCGATGATGCAACAAGGTCTTGATGTTGATTTACCAAAAACATCTTCTGCAGGTATTGCCTTAAATGAAGATCCTTTCGTTGTAACAATTGATGCATCTGGGAAAATTAAAATTTCAGATACGGTGATATTAATGACAGATTTGAAAGCAAAATTAATCGCTATTTTTGAAACTAAAAAAAATAAACAAATTTATATTCAAGCCGATAAAAAAGTTGATTACGGTGTTGTTGCAGAAGTTATGGGCGAAGCCCGTGCCGCAGGAATTTACAATCTCAGTCTTATAACGATTCCTAAGGATTAAATTGAACTTTAAAAAAGGTGTTTACTTTTCATTTATTGCCCACGCCGCAGTCATTTTATTCATGATTGTGAAAGTCGCATTGTTTCCAACACAGGAAATCAATTTTGCTGAGGCTATCCGTGTCGACATGGTTGGGTTACCAGAAAAATATGACGCAAATACTTTACCCGAAAAAGTTGAAGACGCAGCTAAGCCTGAAGAAAAAAAATTACCAGAAAAAGTGACTGAAAAATCTAAAGCCGAAAGCAAAGTTGAAGACAAGAAAGCTAAAGAAAAAGTTCCTGACATAATTAAAATTGATAAAGCCAAAAATAAACAGAAAGAAGCTTTAGATAAATTAAAAAAAATGTCAGCTATTGAAAAAATAAAGCAAGACGTACAAAATGAAGAAAAACGAAAACAGGAAAATGAAAAATTAATCAAAGGCCAAGTTATTTCTAAAGGCACAGCTTTAACGGGGTTAGCTAAGATTGAATCCAACGAGTACTTATCCAGATTAGATCAAAGAATTAAAACAAATTGGCAATTACCCCAGTGGCTAATCGGAAAACCTTTGATGACTAAAATAATTTTAAAAATCAAACCTAATGGCGAAATAGCTGATCGACAAATTTATCAAAGTTCCGGAAACCCCACTTATGACGAGTACAGTTTATTAGCTGTCGACAAATCAGCGCCTTTCCCGCCAGTTCCAGAAAAATTCACTGAAGTATTTAAAGAAGATGGTGTTATTATAGGGTTCCCTGAATAGGAGTTATCATGAATATGAAATCAGTTTTCATTTTTTTATTAAGCTTTTCTTTGTTTACTACAGCGCAAGCGCAACAAGCCTATATCAAAATTGGCGAAGCTCAATCTAAAAAAAGTAATTTAGCTTTTCCACCGATGAATAATTTAAGCGGAGTAAAAACAAGTCAGCACGTGACTTTAGCTACTGAAATTTTTAACACAGCTAAAAAAGATTTAGAATTATCAACTTATTTTAATGTGATGTCACAAGCAGCATTTTTAGAAAATACGACAACACTGTCAATTAAACCAAAAGCGAATGACAGTAATGGCTTTGCTTTTGAAACTTGGAAAGCCATCGGCGCTGATTTTTTAATTCGCTCTTCAATTTCGGTCGTCAATAATGATATGACTGTTGAAATGTTTTTGTACCAAGTTGACCAATCAAAAACTGTGATCGGTAAAAAATACCAATCGAAAACTGATTCAACAATTAAAATCGGACACATTTTAGCTAATGATATTTTAGAAGCCTTAACCGGTAAGCGCGGTGCTTTTTTGTCTAAAATTATTGCGACGACTGATCGCACAGGACATAAAGAAGTTTTAACCATGAACTGGGATGGATTAGAACAAAAAGTCATTACTCGTGATCGTAGCGTAGCTATTTCGCCTAATTGGTCACCTGACGGAAATAGCATTATTTATTCTATTTACACTCGCCGAGTTAGATCAGCACAAATGAATTTAACTTTATTTCAACACAATTTAAATACAGGCAAACGATCTATTATTTCTAATCGTAACGGATTAAATTCAGGTGGTACATATTCTCCGGACGGAAAATCTATTTATTTAACTGTTTCACAAAATGGTGCGCCGGATATTTATAAATTAAATTTACAAGGTGAAGTCATGAG
>JAYUQO010000292.1:0-6812 GCA_043756765.1 Bdellovibrio sp.
TCTTTAATTTCTGGCTTTACATTAAGCCTGCGATCTTCACTAAATTCAGACAAAGACCATTTTAAAAAATTTGGATCTTTCGTGTAAAGCCATGCCCAAAAATCTGCAAGACCTTCATTAAGACTGTCTAAATAAATTCGGTTTGAAAGTTCTTCAACAGTCATGCTAGCGTTATCAAACTGTGCTTTATTTAAAACTGTTTTAAAAAATAATGAATGAAAGTATTCATGAGCTAAAATCCCTGAATTGACAGCTATTGGTAATTCACTTTTTATGTAAGGCACAATCAAAATTGAATCTCTCTTACCATCATAAAAAGCCCGATTGGCTTTCTCTGATGGATCAACAACCTGTGTTGCTAACCCAATCGAAAGGGGTTTTTCTTCTTGAACAAACCCGGCTAAATCAGACATCTTTTTTAAATTCTGAATATGGTAATAAATTGTTGCCATAAAAGCTGTGTTTTCATTTTTAGGTATATAAATATTAGCAGCAGTTTTTAGAAAGAATGAAAGAGGGTTAAGGCCAGCTAAACCTTTTTCTGTGCTGGAAGGAGCATAAAAGAATTTTGCAAATTGACCTTGCAATTCGGTTGTTGAATACACGTTTTCTAAAGTGACAACTTTTAAAGAATAATCGATCTGTGTAGTTCCACTGACAACGATCGAATCTGAAACAGGAATTTGCACACGGATATTTTGAGATCCAACCAGACTATTTTCTGCTGGAATGCATGCACTTAATAAAAGCATCATGACTGAGGCTAAACTACTTAAAATCAACAACTGAGTCCGAGTCATGGAACACCCTTTTTTAGATCTACCAAAAGAAGCAAATACATTGCGTCAAATATAGAGTATTTCGTCGATATTCTCAATTTTAGCAGGTATTAAATAATCCATCATGGACACCATTGAAATCCTTACACATCAGTTGAATCCTACGCAGAAACGGGCTGTCGAAACTTTAGACGGTCCACTTCTGATTTTGGCAGGAGCAGGCTCTGGGAAAACCCGAGTCCTCACCCACCGTATGGCTAATTTGATTGCCCAAGGGGTCTGTTCACCTGAAGAAATCCTGTGTGTGACCTTCACAAACAAGGCCGCACAAGAGATGGAACATCGAATTTACAAACTACTTTCTGATCTAGGTGTTCCTGTAGTTCGTGATTTATGGGTCAGTACATTCCATTCATTCTGTGTAAGGTTATTAAGACGACATATTGATATGTTGGACTATAAAAAACCTTTTACTATTTATGATTCTTCAGACCAACTCTCGCAAATTAAAAAAGTCATGCAGGCTTTAAACATCAACGATAAAATGTTTCCGCCAAAAAGTTTCCAATCCCGAATCAGCAATGCTAAAATGCTAGGGCTATCGCCGCAAAATATGCGCGGTGGTTCTAAAAATATTGTGGATCAAAAAACCTATGATGTTTATACCAGATATGAAGAGGAAATGAAGCGCGCTAATGCACTTGATTTTGATGATCTGTTATTAAAAACTTACGAGCTATTTAGGATGTATCCTGACTTACTGACTGAATACCAAAATAAATTCAGATTTATTATGGTGGATGAATACCAAGATACAAATCACATTCAGTATTTAATTGTGCAAATGTTAGCGAAAGCCCACAGAAATTTATGTGTTGTGGGTGATGAAGATCAATCGATTTATTCTTGGCGCGGGGCTGATATCAGTAACATTTTAAATTTTGAAAAAGATTTTCCAGAAACAGTTGTGGTTAAATTAGAGGAAAACTACAGATCTTCAGCACATATTGTACAGGCCGCAACAAAAGTCATTGCTAATAATACTCAAAGAAAAGATAAAACTCTTTTTACTAATAACGAACCGGGTGATTTAATTCAAGTCCGTGAAGAGAAAAATGAATATGATGAGGCCAGATTTGTCGTAAAAACAATTCAATCTTTGATTTCTAGTGGTGAAAGTAATTTAAACGATTTTTCTATTTTTTATAGAACCAATGCTCAATCACGCGTAATCGAAGAACAACTAAGAACATTAGCCATACCTTATCGATTAATTGGTGGTATGCGATTCTACGAACGCGCCGAAGTTAAAGATATGCTAGCCTATTTAAGATTAGCGTCTAACATTAGCGATGATATCGCTATTAAACGTGTCATTAATGTTCCAGCACGCGGCTTAGGAAAAACCACCATTGAACACATAGATTCAATCGCAGCAGAAAATAAAATTTCATTTTACAATGCGATAGCTAAAGCCATAGACACCAAAGCATTCAATTCTGGCACTGTCAGTAAACTGCGCCGGTTTTATGATTTAGCGACTGATTTAATATCACAAGCCAAGAATTACAAATTATCAGAATTTTATTCAATAGTTTTAGAGCGTACTGAATATTTACAGATGTTAAAAAAAGAAGACACAGTTGAATCTGAAGCCCGAATAAACAATTTAGAAGAATTAGATAATGCTATCGTTCAATTTGAAAAAGAACGTGGCGATGAAGCTTCATTATCGAATTACTTAGAAGAAATGACTTTAGCTTCAGATCTAGATCAACTTGATCCAAGCTTTAATGCGGTCACGATGATGACATTACATATTTCTAAAGGTTTAGAATACCCTTATGTTTTTATCGTGGGTTGTGAAGAAAATTTATTTCCTTCATCACGCGGTGAAGAAATAGATAATGAAGACCTTGAAGAAGAACGAAGACTTGCTTACGTCGGAATGACCCGCGCCCGTAAAAAATTATGGATGACTCATGCACAAATTCGCAGAGTCTGGGGCCAAGAACAAATGAATCCCCCGTCACGCTTTATCAAAGAAATCCCCAAAGAGTTAGTCGAACAAACATCTGCTGTGGGTTCACGCTCTGGTAGCTTTGTTCACCGCTTTGGATCTGATTCTGAATTCGGGCGCACAAGTGCATTTGGCAACAAATCTAATTCGTATTCTCAAAACAATGGCGATGATGATTCACAAAGTTTTCCTGATTACGACGACAGTTCACAAGCTGGTTCATCGGGCTTTAGCAAAGGCCAACGTGTACGACATCCGACATTTGGTGTGGGTTCAATTTTCGAAACTGAAGGTTCTGGCGATACTTTAAAAATTAGTATCCTTTTTCAAGACAACACGATCAAAAAATTTGTGGCTAAATACGCCCGTCTTGAACGCGTTTAGAGTTTTTAATCTCTTCCCACTCATGTTGATAAACTTCAGCATCAATAGGCTTAATTATATTTACCGCCGGTGGGCTGATATATTCTGATTCTACTCCGTCCCAACCGGTAAACTTGCGTGTTGAATCATGGCTTGATGTTTCAAACGACGGTACGTAATAGGCCTTGCCTCCGCCATTAGGAATATCCACAGATAAATTAGGCATCGCTAATCCAGATAAGTGTCCCCATAATTCTTTTTGAATTTGTAATGAATCATCAATTGATGTTCGTAAATGATCTGTACCAATCGAAGGATCACACTGAAACATATAATAAGGCTTTGCCCGTAAATAAAGTAATCGTCTGGACAATGCTTGAACAATGGCTGGGTGATTGTTGACTCCGTTTAATAAAACCATTTGATTCATCACGGGTATTCCGTGATCAACAAATAATTCAACAGCGTTCGCCGATTCTAATGTGACCTCACGGGGATGATTAAAATGAGTCATTAAAAAAACAGGTTTATAGTTTCTAATCATCTTCACTAATTTTTCTGTGATACGCATAGGTGCAACGACTGGCATACGCGTACCGATTCGGATAATTTCGATGTGATCAATTTTTCTTAAATCCGAAAGAACTCGTTGTAATTGATCATCAGAAACCGTCAGTGGGTCGCCGCCTGAAAGAATAATTTCACGAAGACCTTTTTTGGATCTGAAATAATCGAGCGCAGCTTCGTATTCATTATTTTTAATAAAAGCTTGATCAGTCCCTGTAAAATGTTTTCGTGTGCAATATCTGCAGTACACCGAACAAATATCTGTAATTAAAAATAATGCTCGGTCTGAATAACGGTGCACAACTCGTGGGACTGGATTGTTAGTTAGTTTTCTTTCACCTAATGGATCAAGCTCTGCCTGATAGGCCTCGCCAAGTTCTTTAATATTCGGCATTAATATTTTTCGAATGGGATCTTGGTCAACTTGGTGATGAGCCAACGATGAATAATACGGTGTTGATCGAATATTAAATACTTGTTTTGATGTTGCTAGTTCATTGCTTTGAAAAGCCTGCTCTTCAGCAGGCGATAATTTAAAAGTTTTTTTAAAGTCCTCTAAATTTTTAGATGAATTTCTTAACTGCCATGTCCAATCTAACCAGTCTTTTTCAGACACGTTGTTGGGCTTTGTTGCAGGTAAAAAACTTAATTTCATAATGTTAAACTACTCTGGTTCGTAAACTTCAGTCAAATTTAGATATTTTCATCTTCAAAATAGGCTTCCTTATTTGTCACCACAACTTTTTCACAAAGAAAGTATCCCAACTCTAAGTCCTTGAAATCTAAACGTTAAATGAACTGTCTTAGATTGGGGCTTTAAAAGTTGAACACCTGTTTCAACATGGGACGTTTAAAAAAATCAAAATTAAAAAGATATTTCAACTACTTAGCAAGTTTGGTTCGTTTCGCAAAATGGCCTGAGGTTCGCTTTTCTATCTATTGAATAAATAAAAGTCATGATGGCTTTAACTAACGGAGGAACATATGAAAAAACAATTATCACAACCCAATAAGTGGTTATTAACGACAGCTCTATTAGCTGTTCTTGGTACAAACTACTCGTTACAAACAAGCTCTGTTGAAGTGGCCAGATTACAAGCTGGAAATTTCGATTTAGCATCAGAAGCATCTGTTTTAGCACCAGATGGATCAGTTCGCATTGCTCCTAATATGAGTGTCATAAACAAATCTGATGTTAAGCTGACTGAAGCTGTATCAAGCTTAGCTTCTGAAAGTTGCGAAAGTGGTGATTGTAAAAATGTTCCTGCAAGTGCAGATATTTTATTAAAATTAATCGCAGAAAATAAAGAACTTATATCAAAAGTTAAAGAACTTGAAGCTAAATCAATTGTTCAAGTTGCTGAAGTTAAAGCTGAGCCTGAAGTCATGACAGCTCAAGACCGATTACAAGAATTACGTACTGAATGTAACACGACAGAAGCTGGCGAAAAAGAAACATCAAGTGATCGTCGTGAACGCATCAAATGTGAAAAAGAAGCTGTTAAAGCAGTTAAAGAAGAAAAAGAAAATGATCAACGCGAAGCTCGTGAAGAAAAATTTGAAGAAGCTATCGCTAAAATTCAAGAAAAATGTGAAGGCGACGATTTAAAATGTTTAACTGAAAAGTTCAGCTCATTATTAAATAAATTTAAAGGTAAAAAAGCGCTTAGCAAATCTTTTGTCAGTGAACAATTTAAAGCGGTCATTGCTCCTGAATTAAGTAAAGCTTTATTTAACGAAAAAGTAAGCCCTGAAGACATGAACGGCATCTTAGGTGAACTGTTTAATGATTTCCCGGCTGAATATTCACATATTCAAAAAGCGACTTTAATGTCGATTCAAAAAATCGCAAGAAACAAATCTGTTGCTGTAACTGCTGGTTATAAGTCTGCTGAACAATTATCAAAACAAAATAACCCAGCTGCTTACTTACAAAAGCTCAATGAAACACAGGCTGAACAACAAACATTGCAAGATATGACAAATGCTTACACAGCGTCTTTTCTTGGATCACAAGCTGCAAGTGATGTTGAATTGTCATCTTATTACAAAAAAACATACTTACCTGATGTTCAAGATATCTTTTCAAAAATCATAAGCACTACAAACACAACGACAGTCACTGATGATGGTCGCATTGTTTCAGAAAAAATCAGCGCGATTTTAGATGGCACTGCAACTTCAACACGTAACAATCGTCGCGGTGGTGAAGCTGTTAATCCATTGAATCAACAAAAGCTTTCTCCTTCAGAGCAAAGTCTAATTCCACAACCAACATCACGTGGTGGATCAACTCGCGGTAACGGATCAGCCAGCTCTGCTGGCACACAAATGCCATCATCGATTCCGATGCCACCAGCTCCACCGTCATACATGCAATTTGGTTTTTAATTAGACTTAGACAAAATCGAAATGTTAACTCCGACCAGTTCATGATGAGCTGGTTTTTTTATTTAGTGTGTGGACTGAAAAAAATTCGCCGAGGGATTTCTCCCCCGGCGACCCTGCTCAGCCCACATCACCAGCTGTCGTAACACATTCTGTGTATATTATGTCATCCTAAGCTGTCGTACATGCTGTCATCACGCTGTTTTCTTAAAAGGTGATGGCGGCTTTAGTTGTTAATCCGTAGTTCGTTTTGTTATCGAAATTAGTACTTCCACCTGACCATGCAGATCCTGGTGATAAAATACCTAATCCTGTCGACCAAGTGACTCTTTCACGTGGTCGGTAGATAACTTCCATATCTAATTCTAGGCCTAGATCTTTTTTAATGTCATTAAAATTATTTGGGCTCACCATCATCTGCGCGTATACAACAGTTGTTTTAAAATCTAATTTTTCGTTCATTGTATATTTCAATGATGGAGCTATAAATAAAGCATTGCCGATCGCTTCATCATCAACTGAATTACCAATACTTAAACCATTCGCTGCATCTGTTGAATGAAGAATTTTTGTATTATGTAAATCTAAAGCGCTGTTGCCCATGCGGTGATTAAATAATAAAATTCCCACATCATAATTGCGATCTAATTGATAACCTTCAAAGGCTGTTGTTGTCGGATTATCGCCGCTGACCA
>JAYUQO010000293.1:0-19787 GCA_043756765.1 Bdellovibrio sp.
CAGCTTCTACTCAAAGACCAGATCAAAAAATTATTGCTTATCAGTACGATGAGCCATTTAATCGTATTAAAAAAATTGGTACGAATACTGAATTTGTTAATTTTAGTTATGACGCAAAAGCAAGATTGATATCAAATACATCAAGCGATAATGTTCAAATTAATTACGTCTACGATGGAACAATGCCAATTCAGAAAATATATCAATTTGGAAGTGCAACAATCAGCACAAACATATCATACACAAACCCAGGATTATTGATTGAATCAGAATCAATTAATAGTCAAAATTTAAATATGGGTTATGATCAAGATCAATTACCAATTCAACACGGTGATCTTAATTTTGATCGAAGTCTAACATCAGGATTAGTGAATTCAGCATTTATTGATAATGTATCTACATCTTATCAATACAATTCATTTTCTGAATTGCAATCGCATAGCGCAAACTACAGCAACACAAATGTATACAGTGAAAGTTTTAATCGCGATAATATTGGCCGAATCACACAAAAAACAGAAGTTATAAATAACGTAACAACTGTTTATAACTACAGCTATGATTTGTCAGGAAGGCTTACGCAAGTTAGACGTGATAATGTTCTGATCAGCAATTACATCTACGATCAAAATTCAAACCGGGTAGCGAAGAACAATATAGCTTCAACATCTGGAGTTGTCCCCAATTGAATAGGACACACAAAAATTCGTAAGTTAATGCCGAATAATTTAATTCGAAGTAATTAAAATTTGTTTTTAAACATCATTGATTCAACGGGAATAGATTTTTTCTCGTTGTATTTAGCGGAAGCTTTTTTGTTATATAGATTATTCACTTGGCCTTTGATATCGAAATAGATCAACTGACCAATCGGCATACCAGCATAGACACGAACCGGTTGTTTAACCGATATTTCAAGCGTCCAGTGATTACAGAATCCTACATCGCCTTTGCCTGCTGTCGCGTGAATGTCGATACCTAAGCGGCCAACGCTTGATTTACCTTCTAAAAAAGGCACGTGGGCATGGGTTTCAGTGTATTCGTGGGTAACCCCTAAATAGAACGCTGTCGGTTCTAAAACGAAGCCTTCAGGTGGGATTTCAAAAGTTTTAATTTTATTGTGTGATTTTGCATCAAGAATTCTGTCTTCATAGACAGCTAACGTGCAACCTAAATGAACATCGTAAGAATTAGTTCCTAGACATGAAACGTTATAGGGCTCCACTTTAATGAGCCCTTTTTCCATACAGCTTAAAATCTCTTGATCAGTTAAAATCATTGCTGATTAAACTACTTAGTTTCTCTGTGAACTGTATGTTTTTGCATGTTAGGGTTGTATTTTTTCTTTTCTAAACGACCTGGTGTTTTAGTTTTATTTTTAGTCGTTGTGTAACGAGATACTGGCTTGCCAGCTGCTTTTGCTTCTGTGCATTCAAGTGTAACGATTATGCGGCCTGATTTTTTTGCCATAATTGACTCCGTTTTATGTAACTTTTAACAAGGTATTTATATAAGAATATTTACACTATGCTGTCAATGAATTATACCATTATTAGGGGTGTGTGATGAAATTTAGATCGGTACTGCAACAATCAGCCATGCTAACAGTCTTATTAGTCAGTTGTGCCACCCGAGCTCAGATCTATGATTCTTCAGGTTTAAATAAGCTGACTTTAGAACAAGCGATTTCATCTGTGACTGCAGGTACAATCCTAGTTATTGGTGAAGTCCACGGGCAAGCCACTGTTCGTGATCAACAATTAAGCATCTTAAATGCTCTACGGGTTGCGGGACATAAAGTTTCTGTAGGAATGGAATTTTTTTATTACCCCGATCAGACCGTTGTTCAAGATTATAGAAAAGGTTTGTTGTCTACTGAAGACTTTAAAAAAGCTGTGGGTTGGACAGGTCTTGATATCGGACTTTATACACAACAATTATTATTTCCGAGAAATGAATTTGGCGAAGCAGGTTTAGCTATAAACAGCCCCAAAATATTAACCCGCCAAATATCACAACAGGGTTTAGCTTCCTTGTCAGATGAGCAAAAAAAATTAATGCCACCTGATTATTTACAAGGAAATGATTCATATCGCGAGCGTTTTTATAATATCATGAGTGGTGGTCATGTTCCAGATTCTAAATTAGATAATTATTTTCAAGCGCAATCCGCATGGGATGAAACGATGGCGTGGCAAAGTCTTGAATTTATGAAAAATCATACTGATCAGGTTTTTGTCATTATCGTTGGTGAATTTCATGTGCAATACGGCGGGGGATTGCCCGCAAGCCTTGATAGACGAATAAAGTTGATGGGTTTGCAGCAGCAACTGAAAGTAAAAACGATTTCCCAAATTACTACCGAAGGTTTAACTACCGATCAGATTAACGAATCTATTTTACCATCAGTGAAATATGGTCCGCGTGCCGATTATTTATTTTTGGTGAGTCCGTAAAATTTCAGTGACAAAGTCTGTTGATTTTTTCATTTTAGAAAAAAAATCATTTTCAGCTGTAATGATATGTCTGCGGGGATGACCATTCCAACTGGATTTAATTTTTTCATTTAAGCTTAAAGCCTCTTGAAAAGATTCAGTGCGAATCGGATTAGTCGTATCGTAATCGACTAACTTGGCAGTATCTAAATGCAAAACCCAGTCATACTTAGCTAATTCTTGTTCACGGTCTGATCGGATTGTTTTAAAAAAATGCTCTTCAGTGTCAGGCCAGTAAGCCATTGAATCTAACGATCCACGATCACAAACAATCAAAGCCTCAGGATAATTTTCTACAAGTAGCGATTCAAGTTGGCGCTGGGTTTCAAAAATAGCCATCTGCGCATGAAAAAAACCTGAATAATTTTTTAATCGGGGAAATCCGCCAGAATACAAAATTGTAGCAGCTTCTGGGGCAACTTTTATTTTTTGACCGAATTCTTTTTTTAAAACTTCAATTAAAGTGGTTTTGCCACCGGAGGGCCCGCCAGTAATTACAAGTTTTTTTGGTGTTGGTGTAATTGTATTCATGCTAATCAATGCACGCTGTCACGACATCATGACCAATCCAAACCACTGGATTTTTTGGTTTGTAGCCATCATGAAGCATAACATAACCACATGATTTAAATATAATCTCGCTTAAAACCGCTGTCATAAGAACTTTTTCATCTTTGTGGTAACCGATCACTTCATCAGATAAAGCTAAAGCTTTTTCTAATTGTTCTTTTATCGAATGCTGTGGCCAATTTTCATAGCGACTAGTACCTACTTTTTCTGAAAAAAGAACGAATTCGTCAACTTTATCAAAAAGTGTTTGTAATAAATTTTCATCTTTTAAAACATTTTTACAATCATCTAACATTTTTTTCGTCATTGGATGTTGTGGTTTAGCTTTAATCATTGATCTAATTAAATTATACAACGGAATTTCAACACCTTGGAAAATTGAACTGGAATTAGTTAAAATTTCTGGACAGTTGTAGACACAAACTTGCACACCTTTTTCAAACCAATTTTTAGCATAGTCTTCTAAACTCATTTTAGCCCAGCCCTGAATATACGGAGCATAAGACTGCCAACGGTACTTATCTTGAATCAAAATTTCAGTTCCGTGATAACCATAGGCCACATAACTTGTCGTAATGCCTTGGGCTTTTAATGATTCACGAAGCTCAGTTGATTCACTGATAAGAACATCAAGAGTGTTCGCTGTGACTTCTTTAAAATTCATTTTTAAAAATAAACCGATTGAACTTTCCCAAAATTCTTTCGATGACAAATGACGATCCCCAGTGCCTTTAAAAACACGGTTCATCAACGGCAGTACGATTTTTGTTCTGGGAACTCCGCCGGCCATTAAATGTGCAAAATGCACGTGCTGTCCTGATTTTAAGTTCGGGATAATCGTTTTTTTTAATTGAGTGATAAAATCTGCTGTTTGTTTCTTAAAACGAATCTGTCCATTTTTTTGAGATTCGGATAGATTTTTTTCAGTTAATGTTGTCGTTTTCCAATCACTTAATTTAATTGATTTTAAACGATCGTTAGGACTTAAACCTTCAGAATCTTTTTCTAGATCAAAACCGGCCTCTAGTGGTACATTAATAAAAGGTTTTGGGATAGCTGCTGATTCTTCATCAGTTAAGGGTCTTAAGTTTTGATTTTCATCACGACGACCCACAGTGGCGCGCACAATAGTGATGCCGCAGGCTGCAGCTTCTTCGACAAGGCCGTTGGCGTAACCGCGATTAAAAAGTTCTCCGAAAAGAACAAGGACATCGCCTTTTTTGAAAGACTGTTTTTGTGGTTTTTGACGAAGAGGAAAAAAGTTTTTCATATTTTGATTCATAGTGATGATATTTAGCCATACTTAGAGTTTGAACTCAACAGTTGTGAGTTAATTAATGCAATATGCTGCCCGGTTGAACCATAAAAAGGTTTTAGATTAGCGGCAATATGAGATTTTAAAATTTGTGTACTTTGGGCTAATTCATTAAATGTCTTTAAAAATTGCTCAGCTGACGACACTGTAAAGACAGAATTTAATTTTTGAAACTGAACGGCTTCAGGGTTATTTTCATAAAAAGGGCCAACAATCACCGGATTAAGCGCACAAAGGGGCTCCATCACAGAATGAACCTTAGAAACAAATGATCCGCCAATAAAAGCAATATTCGAATGACGATAAACATCAGGCAGAAGTCCAATTTCATCTAAAATCAAAATTTGAAAGTTTCCTTTTTCGAAATCAAATAATTTATTTTTCGACGGGTTCGATAATTGAGTTTTGTAGCCTAATGACTGTAATTTTTCTGTTAGCTTTGTTGCATTATTAATATCGTGCGGAGCCCAAACAATATGAAAATTCTTTTTAATAATTTCTGATAACACTACATTTAAAATGACTTCGTCTTTGGGCCATGTCGAACCAAAAGTAATGATTGGTTTTTTACTAACTAAAGTTATTTTTTCCGCCTGTGAAAGTCGGTATTTAACTTGATCAAAGCGAGTATCGTTAAGATGCATAATAACAGGAACTGTTGGCAGTAGAAGTTTTAGTTTTTCAGTCATATCTTTAGACACACATGTTAAAAATTTGGCTTGTCTGAGATTAAACTTCATCCAGAACGGGGATAAAAAATTCCAACGGGGATACATTGAGACAGCTCCGAAAGATATATTTTGATGATTTAATTGCTGAATCAAATTAGGCCAAAAGTCTGTTCTTGAAAAAATCACAAAATCAGGTTTTATGGCCTTTAAAAGCGTTAAATTATCAGCTGTTGTATCCCAACCTAGTGGGATACAAAGTTCAACGTGGTCATGAATATTTTTTAATAATTTTTCTGCCGATGGCGAACTATATGTTACAAAAATTTTACAGTCTTTAGTTTCCGCCAATTCGCGAATTAAAGATTTAACGTATTCAATTTCACCACTTGAAGCATGAAAAAGTATACGCTTTTGTTTTTGGTCTGTTTCTGTATAACTGCTTAAAACAGTTTGCAGTTGATTGCGTGTTAAAACCCATGTTTGAAATGACGATGACATAAACGGACTAATGATTTGTGCTATATTAGCTAAAATTTTGTAAAATAAATTATAAAAGAGCATTTTGAACTTCTTCAGGGGTGATGCTATCCATACATTCATGGTAGTAAGTTTTATTCACACAAGGGCCTTGGCCATGTTTACTGCATGGTTTACATTTTAAGTTTTTTTCAATCAACGTTGTTGTGGTTTTTGTTCTTGAAGGGTAACCAAAAGGTGCCGGGCCCATCAGGGCTATTGTTTTTTTACCTAGCTGTTCAGAAAAGTGCAGCATGCCTGTGTCATTGGTAATTATTTTTTTAGCTAGGTGAATCACAGCAGCTGATTGTAACAATGTGGTTAAGCCCGTTAAATTAATGATATTTGGCAATGCATTTAATTCATTAGTAAAAGTATCATTTGGCCCTGCTAAAACGATTATTTTTTGAGTCAAATTATTTTTAGCCAGCTGCACCCAATGTTTTATGGGCCAACGTTTAAAAAAATGGGCCGCAGAGGGGACAAAAACGTAGAAATTATTAAAATCTGATTCATTAAGTCCACGTGATAATAAAAATTGTTTCGTTTCTTGGATGGTTTTTTCAGGAAGTATCATCACAGGATTTTGTGGGACTTCAGATTTAATATCCATTTGTTGTAACGGACGGATTAAGTCCATTTGTCCTGAAAAAGGCTGTGGAAATAAATTTATTTTAAAATTAAGCAGCAAAAATCTTTTCAATCGATACATGGGTTTAATAATTTTATCTTTTGGATTTAAAAAAAATCGTACAAAAAAAGATCTTAAATTATTATGAGCATCGTAAACAACATCGTAATTTTCTAAACGTAATTGTTGTACAATTTTCCATAATCCAGATAGGCCTTTTGTTTTATCAACGGTCCAAATTTTTGTAATATGTTTAGAACAAGAAACAATTTCTTTGAAATCAAATCGCGTTAGAAAATGGATTTCAGCTGCTGGATGTTTTTGTTGAATCAAATAGGGCAAACTTAATGCCTGAGTCACATCACCTATGCTAGAGAACCGTATAATTAATATCTTCATTCTTGTTTATGTAATTACAAAAAAAGGCAACTGTCTATTACTTAGCGTGATATGGCGGCTCAATTCAGTTTTAAGCTGAACCTGATACTAAAACAAGGCATAGGAATTGATGATGTAGTAGGTATGACAGTGGATCGTAAAAGTGTATCATTTTTAGACAGTTTAGGCTCGGTTTTGGGCTATTGGGCGCGATATTGCCTATTCCTGCTTATTTCTGTAGGTCCTTTATTTACCCATTCCGAGATTTTAGGCGAAGCCCAGTTACAGGGTTTAAGTTTTATCAGCGAAGATTTTGAAAACACGAAGAAAACAAACTACGGTTTTTTTGGAGTCAGTCTTAAATCTTACAATGCTCAAGAGGATGCCTTTAAAATTAACCTAAAGGGCCAATACGCAGTTGGTGAACCGATACTTAGCTACTTAAACGTAAAAGAAGTTTTTTTTACATTACAAACACAAACAGATGCTCAATCAAATTCAAAAATTCACATCGGTCGAAAATTAAACGATTGGTCTCGTGTTGATGAAAAATGGAATTTAGGCTTATTTCAACCGCAATTTAGATGGAACCCGCTGGATGTTGAATCACAAGGTTTACTTGGTTTTTTTTGGGAAGTAAAAACTGGAAATCTTAAAATTACTTTTTTAGGAAGTCCTTTGTTTATTCCGGATCAAGGTGCCAATTACGAATTAAAGGACGGGCAGTTTTCAGCAGCAAATCCTTGGTTTAGCGCACCAGCACAGAATATTTATTTTCAAAATACTTTATTGCCTATCGATTATAATATCCAAAAACCTGAAACACAAGATGTCATCAATCAAAGAAGTTTTGCGATTCAAATCAGATATAAAACCGATAGCGATTACTACGTTAATTCATCAGCCGCTTATCAGCCTTCAAACCAATTTGCTTTCGGGTATTCAGGTGTCTTAGTCACAGACCGTGTTCGTGTTGATTTAAAACCAAAAACATATTACGAAAGAAATATGGCTTTAGATATTGGGTACCTAGATGATGATCTACACATAGGAATTGGCGCTGTTTATAATCAACCTGATGGTCCGACATTTGAATCTAATTTCAATGCGCCGATATTAAAGCCTCAGATTTTAGCTTCACCATTTATTGATTTTAGTTTTGATCCATTTCAAGTTGAATTCAGTTATTTATTTTCAAACGGTGAACGCATTCAAGAAATGGGTCCTGATGTGAACAATGAACAAAGACCTGCATTAACCCAAAAAATCTTGTACCACGAGGCTTATCAAATCAATTTAAAGTTTAAAGAGTACATCACACCAGATTTAAAATACCAATCATCGTTTGGTTGGCTACAAGCCGAATCACAGTTGTTAAAGCAAATTTCATGGAAAAATATTTTTGATTTCCGTGGCCCTTGGAAAGCTAAATTAGACCTTTTGCTTGTTGAAACCAGCGATGAACTGTCATCTGTGTCGAATTATAGAAATTTAGATCAAATTTGGTTAGGAGCCTCATATGACTTTTAAATTCAATCAACTACTACGTCTTGTAATAGGGATAAGTCTGACTTTAGTCAGCTTTTCTTGTACGGAATTTCTAAAAGGAAAACCCAAAAAACAAGATGTCATTACATTAGAGAATAAAAGTCTTGAATGTACGAAGCAGCTCAAAGATAACTTTGAAAAAATGCTTAATTCAGAATTATCAGAGCAAAAAATTGATGAAACATTCGACTGTCTAAACAAAACCATTGAATTATTTATTCAAAAAGTTGAAGGCAAGCAAAACGCCAATCAATTTACCGCTGAAGAATTATTAAAAATTATGAACCAGTTTCAGCCTGAAGCTGAAATGACTATTGATTCAACCCGTGAAATATTAAATCTTAAAAAAGCTCTTTTCGGCGGGGCCATAGAATTTATCACAAAAAATGAATTAGAACTTGTTCGCAATTATTTAAAACTTGTTCAAGTTGAATCAAAAAAGAATTCTGAATTTATGCAAATTTATTCATTTGACCTTGATAAGAATAAATTTTCATCAGATTTTATTAAGGCAGGCTTTAAACAACTGCGAGAAAGTTTAAAAACTTTATTAGGACAGACTCAAATTTATAAATCTGAATACAATTACACTGATTTTGTTAAGCTTTTAGAAACTTTGAATGTAGATAAAACAGCTGAAGATAAAAAGAATATCAAGATGCTAGGTAACGTGATGTATTTGATTCAAGGTGATGTTAAACTAAAAAGTGAATCTGATTATCATTTGGCCATTGATAACTTAGTTGATTTAGCAGAACTATATGCTGAATTTACTTATGCAGGTCTTGAATTTAAGATCACTGAAAAAAAGCAATTTAGTCAGTTGATTATGTTTATGGAAAAATCAATTCAAATTCTTGAAAGTTCAGTTCAGTATAAGTTTACTAAATTGATTAAAGTGGAAAGTATTGATCCATTAATTATCGAACTTTTAGATAAAAAAGTGATTCCGCTAGACGTGAAAAAAGAAACTTTCTTAGACTTTTATAAAAGATCTTTTTTAAGAGTTTTTAATGATAATAAATCGTTAGCCCCAGAAAGTTTCAAAGGCTTGTCAGAAATTATTGTTAAAAATATTAAACGTGAATTTTATGTTTTTAAAACTTCAATGGACTTTATTAATTCAATTAAATTTGATTTAAAAAATAGCTATTCTGTTGTTGAAATTCAACTAGCCATGAAAAAATTTAACCCTCAAGACTGGCTGCGCGAAACGAAAGCATTAGATCCAGCATTACGTAGCCAGGTGATTCAAGGCTTTGAAGAACTAAGAATGGAAGCTTTGGGAAAATTACCAATTATTTATGAGAAACGCAAAATGGTTTTAGCTTTCGACCAAAATAAAACTCAATTAGATTGGTTAGCGCTTACTGAGGCTTTGTATAATAAGTTATTAGCCCGCGCACTTCTGATCGGTTGGGGTGTGGTTTCATCGGATCTTGATTTAAATAAAAGTTATTTGCTTGAAGAAGGCATGTTTAATTGGTACGCGGACTTCAAACAGTTCGGTGTGGAAATTAAACTTTTTGACCCACGCACAGTTAATAACGGACCTGATAGTTTTTTAGAAGCCAGTTTATTTACAGGTGCTGGCCAAGGAGCTAAAAAATTAACATATCTAGAACTATTGCAATTTGTGAATATGCTGGTCACGGGTGGCGGTTTTGTCGTTGATGAAATTCGTCAAGATATGATTGCTGTGAATTGTGGCCTACCAGAAAAAGATGTGTTTAATTTTCCGTGGTTGAATGAAGATTGCTTCAGAAAGCAGCTGCATTTAAATCAGAAAAAATATTTTTCACATCTTCCTTATTTTAGTGCATTTCTAACTGGGTTAACTGAAGCCCAGTATAACAGCTATTTTGCGGATTTAATGGAAGTGTCACGTAAGGATGCTCTTAAGAAAGGTCGAATTGAAACAGCTGATATTAGAACTTTATCTATGCTGACGATGTACATTGAATCTGTTTATGTGACTTTTGATAAAGATAAACCTTTGCAAATATTAAGCTTGAAGGAAGTTAGAACTGCCTATCCTCGGTTTCGTGCATTTATCAGAGAATTTGCTGAGAAAGAGGGAGTCCTTGACGGTTGGAATGTCTTTTATAATCATTGCAGACTGAGCTATTCAGAAGATGATTTCATTCGCGAAGCATTTGTCTTTATGGTTTATAATGGTCGTTTACCAGTGGCAGCTGATTTTAATAAATTCAGCTGCCACACGAACGGGCTATTCAATATACAGGGCGAAGTGAGTCGTAAAAATATTTTAAATACTTTTAAAGTCCTAAAAACTGTATTAGCCTCTGAAGAATGACAAGAGGAATGACAAAAGGATTTATTCAGCTGGGTAGAACTACTTGGGCCTTGGTCTTTGCATTTTTAAGTTTATTTTTATTAGGGATCGCTGACAATATTCGCGGTCCTTTGTTTAAAGAAATCATTTCTGATTTTAATTTATCAAACACATTAGGTTCAGTGATGTTTGCTTTGACTTCATCGATGGCTTTTTTAGCCAGTATGCTTTCAGGACTATATCTAAAAAAATACAGTTTATCGTCGTTATTGCTACTAGGTGTAGTTTGTATGACTGTCGGCCTTACAACTATCGGGTATTCAGACGCATTTAGGATTCTATTGATTGGCAGTTTGTTTTTAGGTTTAGGTATTGGTTTCATGGCCGTTTCACAGAATTTACTGGTTAGTGAAAATGCTCCAGAAAAATATAGAACGCGTGCCTTGTCAGGTCTACACAGTATGTATGCTTTAGCTAGTTTATTAGCTCCGTTTTTAGTGACCTATCACATGGAAAACAGTGGGCAGTGGGGGCAGGTTTTTAAAGCGGCCGGCTTTTTAGCTTTGTCTTTTTTAGTTTTACAGGTGTTGATTAAGCCCAATCCAAAATTTGAAACTAAAAAAAATGAAAGTACAACGGACCAAGTTACTGAGCGCCCAACAAAATTAGGACTTCTTTCGATGGGTGGATTATTTGGTTTTTATGTAGTCGCTGAAATTCTAGTTTCAACCAGGCTATCACTTTATATGTCGACGTATCATAATTATAATATTGTTGAATCTTCGCAGGCTTTAATTTGGTTTTTTATTTTTTTATTTGCTGGCCGATTACTATTTTCGTTCATTAAATTAAACTTTAATCTTAAAATTCTATTAAATAGCTTCCTCGTTTTATCGTTATTATCGCTGATTTTAGGTTTAAACATAGATCCGAAATTTCTGATTTTGACTGGATTTTTTATGGCGCCTTTTTACCCGCTGAGCGTGATGTATATATCTCAGAATACATCTCATTTAAGCCGAACGTATTTAGCCTTTGCCATGAGTTTCCAAAGTTTAGCAGTTGTTGCGATGCACTTAGGCGTAGGTTACCTAACTGATCAATTCGGCTTATTTTATGCTTTTGGAGTTGGAATTTTTGCGCTAGTATTATCTTTAATATGTTTAAACTTCCATCCGAAAAAGCTACAGCAAGCACTCTAAGATTAGTCTTAAGCTTCGTTTGTTGTCTTTTTTTCGCTTTTAATACTCAGGCCCAGTTTAGATTATCAAAGGGCGCCTTGATAAGTGCTTTCATCGATGAACAATTTTTAATGGCTTACTCAGAATCAGATGATTGGGATATTGGCGAAATCTTACCAATTATTTCGCAAAACTCACGAATAGGTGTTTTTGCTTATGCTGAAGTTCAAAATGTCAAAACTGTCAGATCAAATCGTCATGAAATTAAGTTAAAACTTCTCAGACAATCTAGAAAATACATGATCCAAAAAGGTGATATAGTACGTAAACTAGATATTACCTCAGAAAATCCTGACTTTGTCGGTTCAACTGAACTCATTATAAAACGGAGTGAATTGAACATATCCTCAAAGTATAGACCTTTATTTTATCAAGGTCTAACAATTGGTGAAACAGCGCAAACTCTGTATAAAAATGAATTTTTAGTGACGTTTCTTGGAAACACTTATTTCGGGGCCACTGATTGGCTGAGTGTCGGCAGTGTTATCCCTGGTAATGTCCTGGGGAAACCAAATTTCAATTTTAAGGCCCGCTTGTATGATTCAGAAACAACAACTTTGTCTTCAGGGCTAAGTTATGTTCGTGTGAGTTCTAAAGATGAATCCGTAGTTAACGTTAATTTTTTTTGGGACTCAACATCATCAGACAGTTTGATATCTCATACATTCCTCAGCTTAGGTTTAGTTAAATGGGAAGGCGCTGCTGATGCAGCAGCTATTAAGGCCCTTGGATCCAGTTCATTCCAAACAGGATATGAAGTTATTTCTGATGAATGGAATCGCGTTCTGATTGGTCCTAGTTATAATTTTGAAAAAAAAGCCTTGGGTGGATATTTATCCTATTTATGGATTTATGATCGTATGCACACACAGGTATCTATAAATGCCACGGATATTACTCATTTTAGATTAGATCCGACAGATGGCTACTATGGTTTTGTCGATTTTTACTGGAGATTTTAGTGTCAAATTTTTTTGTAAGCTGTCAGTTGGGTGCAGAAGATGTTTTATTGCAAGAAATGAATTTCTTTTGGCACAAGCTGATCGATTTAGATGGGTTGCCTACGCGGTCACGCCCTGAAGTTTTATTTGAAGACAAAGGTGGGTTAGAAATCAAATGTGATCTACATTTAGGATTGCAAATCAATTTATTCTCAAAACTAGCTAATAGAATTCTTTTGCGTGTTCACCAATTTGAAGCCCGCTATTTTGACCAGTTTGAAAAAGAAGTTAAAAAAATGAACTGGAGCCAGTTCGTTGATTTAAAAAAGCCAGTCAAGTTTGAAGTCGATTCTGCAAAATCAAGACTTTTCCATGAGGGAAATTTACTAGAAGTTTTAGAAAAAACTTTGAAAATCAAATCTTCAACTGATGAAACAGCCCAAAAAGTATTTATCAGAATTTTTAAAGATTCAGTGCAAATCAGTTTAGACACTTCTGGGGATCATTTGCATAAGCGGGGGTACAGAAAACAACAGGGCGAAGCGCCTATGCGTGAAACGCTGGCGGCCCAGCTGTTTCAGTTTTTGACTGAAACAAGCCGTAATTTGAATTTACCATATTTACAAAATGATAAAAACATTCTTTACATAGATCCGTTCTGTGGATCAGGTACATTGCTATTTGAAATACGACTAGCTAATGCAATCAATTTTATGCGAAGTTATGCATTTGAAAATTTTTCTTTTTTACCAGCTCTTTTTAAATCACCCGTGTGGAAAAAAAATTATAAATTTAAAAATATTTTTAACAATCGTTTATTAGGATTAGAAATTGATAAAGCCACTTTTGATAAAGCACAGAATAATCTAAAAAACTTACTAATTGATGATCAAGGTTATATCGAAATTTTAAATCAAGATTGCCAAGATTTAGTTCTGCAGATTGCTGATACAGATTTTAAGATTATTCTAACAAATCCTCCTTATGGGGGGCGCTTATCTGATATTAAAGCTGAGGTTATCCTTCAATACCTTGAAGAAAAAATAAATCCTCATGTCATCGTTGTTGTTCATCCAAAGGATTGGAACTTTAAATTTAAAAACTTAAAGTTAACAGCGCAGAAAAATTTTAACAATCAAGGTTTGGATTTGTATTTAAGTTATTTTTATAATCCGATATTAAAACACATGGCCATCAAGCCATAACTTATTTTTAAGTTTATGCTTTAATGATTTAAATTCAGGATCATCGATTTGTTCTGGCGCAAGAATTTCATAAAGCCCATAGGTCGTTTCTGCATTCACTGTGCCAACTGGTGGGCGATATTTATATTCAGCTTGTTCATAGGTGTAAACAACAAATTCATTTTGTTGTGAATGAGCATAGGCATAATAAACCATTTCTTTAAGAACATCAGGATGTTTGAAAAATAAAAAATGTAAAAACTGAAATTGCAATGTTTGATCTTTTTGCGTCCGTGAAAACGGTTTTGTTAATTTTCTTGCAAAGCCCAACCATGAACTAACTTTTAGAAACTGTCTAAAATTATGGGCCTGCTGATTATAAGTTTGTGGAAAATAATTTTGCAACAAAGAAGAACTTAAAGGATAACAACAGCCCACAATATTATTTTCTGAATCCAAAGCTATAACAAATTTTCTAAAACTGTAAACAAATGAATTATTAACATAGTTTTCAACTGACTTGAGTAACTCATCAGGTACCAGATCTGTTTTGATTAACTTTTTTTCAAGATAATGTGTCAGTTTAGCAATATCGTATTTGTTTGCAAAGCGCACTTCGACGTCATGATTGTGTTTGTATGATAGCGGATAAAACCCATGCACGCTGACAAGATTAAATTTTTTAATTAATTCATAAAGCGGCTTTTGGGCTTTTTTCTGTTTGGTTCTTATAAAAGCATTGATGACTTGATTATTTTCAAGATTCACTGTTGTAACGAAATGATCCGTTCTTTTACTAGCTGCTAATTCTTTAATTTTTGGTAAAAAGAATTTAGACCAATTTAAAATAGCTTTTCTTTGGGGTGATATTCTAAGATCGCAAGCATTAGTGATATTTAAAGTATCAATACCAACTTTGCACTTATTGTGAATAAAGCTAGCAGTGCCTAAAATTTCTTTATTCAAATCACTTGTGGTTTCTTCTAATAAAAAAGTCTGAAAATGCATTTGAAAGCGTCGGTAAAGCGAGAAAAAATCGACCTCACGTTGAATTTTGATATCAATCAAAGATTGAAGCGGGATCTGTGAAAAAAACTGACTGAGTTTTTCAGCATCTGAAGGATCTGATTCCCGCAGAATTAGTTCTTGGTCCATAAAATATCCTGTTGGTTTTTTTTATGGTTAACAAACCGGGCACTGACAAACAAAAAATCACTGAGTCTATTTAAATAAATCAATAATAGATGATTCAATTTTTCATTTTTAGTGATCTCGGCTGTGCGTCTTTCAGCACGACGACATAAAGTTCTGGCAATATGAAAATGAGAAGCTAAAACATGCCCTGTTGGTAAAATAAAATTTTTAAGTTCTGGCAGCTGCTCAGTCATTTCATCAATCAGTAATTCTAAGGATTCAGTTTCATGAGCCCCTAATTGCGGAAGCTTTACCGCGACAGTTTCATCGGCTGTCGCTAAAAGGCTACCGACAACAAACAGATTATTCTGAATTCTTTGAATTGTTTCAAAAACACTTTGTTTTTGAAATTGAAGATCAGGTTCATTTTTTAGTTGGCTACTGATCAGTCCTAGGTAAGAATTTAATTCATCCACTGTACCGTAGGCTTCAACGCGGGGATTGAATTTGTCGACGCATGTGCCATCAACAAGTCGCGTAGTTCCATTGTCGCCGGTCTTGGTGTATATTTTCATATTATTAATTATGGAGCACTTTTTATGAATAACGCAATAATTCCTTTAACGAAAATTCCTTTTCTAGTTACAATGCCACATTCTGGAGAAAAAGTTCCTGACAGTTGTGATTGGCTTAAGGGTTTATCTGAAGAAATTTTAATGTGCGATGTAGATCGCTATATTGATGTTCTTTATGAAAAAAGTTTAGCTGAACTTCATATTCCCTCTGTCAAAACAGAATGGCACAGATATGCAGTGGATTTAAATAGGATTCCTGAAGACATTGATGCAGATTCTGTTTTGGGTTCAGAGAATAAAGCAGGTTTGCATTCCAGAGGTTATCATTGGGTTATGACCACTTACGAACAGAAGCTTATGCAGCGTCCCATGTCATTGAAGCATCACGCTGATCTGACAAATTTAATTTACGAGCCATTTCACAAAGATGTTAAAGCTCTTTATCAACATTTCAAAAATAATAATAAAAATGTTTTTCATCTAGATGCGCATTCGATGCCTTCAGTAGGAACAAAAATGCATAAAGACCCAGGCCAAAGACGAGCTGACATTGTTGTTAGTGATTGTTTGGGTAAAAGCTGTGATGTGCAGTATAAGGATCTTGTTATAAAAGCCTACGAAAACGCAGGTTTTAAAGTGGCTTACAACTGGCCTTATATGGGCGGGCGGGTAACTGAACAGTATGGTCATCCCAATCAAGGTCAGCAAGCACTGCAAGTTGAATTAAATCGGGATCTTTACATGAACGAAGTCAGTAAAAAAATTAAACCAGACTATGTAGAAGTACAAAAAAAGATTTTTCAAGCTTTAGAAATGATTAAAACAGAACTGCCAAATATCCAGCTAGCCAATATCCAGATTGATGTATAGTATTTTTATATGAAGTTTTCAAATCCATTGGTGCAAAAATTTTGGCGTTTCTCGACCTCTTTTCAGTTGGGTATTCCAGTTTTAGTCGCGATCACTTTATTGATCACTTGGGGAACGATTGTTGAATCACAATATGATGCTTACGCAGCTCAAAGAGCTGTCTATGGCAGTTGGATGATGTATTTAACAATGGGTTTGTTGATTTATAATTTAGCAGCAGTAATGGTTGATCGACTGCCGTGGAAAAAAAGGCATATTCCATTTTTACTGGTGCATATTGGAATTATTTCTATGATTTTCGGTGGATGGGTTACGCAAAAATATGGCCTTGATGGATCGATGTATTTGCCGATCGGCGGAAAAAATAATTTTGTCACTGTAGCGCAAACTGATTTAGTTGTTTACGCTACATTTGATGGTGATAACTACACTAAATTTTATGAAAAAGAAGTCGATTTTTTCAAAACTCCGCCCACTGAAGAAAAACCAGTGATTGTCTATTTAGGTGCAGAACAAATTAGAATTACAAAATATTTAAAATACGCGCGAGTTTCAAAAAAAATAACACCAACGAACGATGAACGTGCTGGAGATATGGTTAAGATCCAGCTGCAAAATCCTAATGTTAAACAAGTGGAAACTTTGATTCAACCCTCAAAAACGAAATCTGCAGAAGTTAACTTAGGACCATTAAAAATTTACTTTGCCCATGTGGTGAAAGATAAAGGTCGAAAAGACTTTTCTAAGAACGAAATTTACTTAAATGCCGATGACAAAAAAAATATGACCTACAGTTTTTATAAAATTAGCGAATCTTCACCGTTTAAAACAGGCCGTATTCAAATCGGTGATGTGATAGCTACTGGCTGGATGGGTTTAGAATTAAGGCTTTTAGACTTTCAAGAAAAAGTAAAAGAAATCACTGAAGCTATCGAGGCCCCGCGTCCTACGCCTTTGACGACAGCAGCTATTTATCTTGATTTTAAAGGTGAAAAACAATGGGCATTAATTAATGATGTCACTAAATTTTTTACGAACAACGTAGCCTATATTATGTCCTACCAAAATCGACGAATTGATTTGGGGTTCCCCGTGCACTTGATTGAATTTCAAATGACTCAGTACGAGGGAACTCAAAAAGCTAAAACCTATGCCAGTCGTGTCAGTGTAGAAAATAAAGAACTGCACATACCCACAGAATCATTGATCGAAATGAATGAACCAATGAAATCATCAGGGTATACTTTTTATCAATCCAGTTTTAATCAAGATGAAAAAACCGGTGAACCGATTGCTTCAGTTCTATCTGTGAATAAAGATCCAGGTCGTTGGATTAAGTATTTGGGATCATTAATATTATGTTTAGGAATTATCTGGTTCTTTGTTCAAAACCGAAAAAGGAAAACAGCCCAATGAGATTAAAAAGCAAATTAATTTTATCTAGTCTTTTTTGTCTAACTCTTTTAACAGCGATGTCTTCACGGGCAGTGATTACCGATCACAAAACGGGTGAAGCTATTCGTTATTTACCAGTTCAGGATGGCGGACGGGTAAAACCTTTTGATACTTTTGCGAAAGAAGTTTTAGAAGTTGTATATGGTAAATCGAAGTATAAAACTGAAAATGGTAAAAATGCACCTGCGCATTTAGTTGTTTTAACTTGGATATTAGCCCCGGAAAGTTGGGTTGACCGTCCCCTTTTTGAGGTGAACCATTTAGATGTAAAAACAAAATTAAATTTATCTTTTGAACAAAAACATTTTTCAAGTAAAGATATTTTTGAATCTGATCGATTTCTGAACTTAATGCAAGAGCTTGCTGATAAGGTTCAAAGTAAAGAAAAGCTGACTCCTTATTTTCAAGCTTTACAGCGATTGCAAAATCAAATGTTGTACTTCAGAGAACTAACAGCTGGGCGATTACTTAAAGTCATGCCTGATGTAAAAAAACCTGCCAACTCGTCATGGATTGCAGTTGCAGATTTAGGTGAAGAAGAGCAAAAGTTTTTTATTCAGATTAGTCAATCTGTGGCTGTTTACTTGGGCGCTTTATCAGACCAAGCTAGTATTGAAACAGCCGGTAAAAATTTAGACAATGCCGTGATCGCTTTTGTAAATCATATTCAAACGCAATCAGGTGTGGCTTATGATTCGACAAAAAAAGTTTCAGCTGAAGTTTTTTATAACGATGCTCACTTATTTAGATGGGCTTATGTGCTTTATATATTGTCATCGTTAGTTATTTTATTTATTTGGATTAGAAACTTACAAAGTGGCATGAATTTAGCTTGGGGTCTTGTTCTAACTGGCTTTATTTTGCACACGTCAGGTTTTTTATTCAGGGTTTACTTAGCTGAACGGCCTCCAGTTACAAACATGTTTGAAACTGTTGTGTGGATGTCGTGGGGTGTTTTACTTTTTTCGATGATTTTAGAAAAAATTTATAAATTTAAATCCATATTACTCGCCGGGACGCTCGTGGGATTTATCGCTATGGTAATTGCAGATAATGCGCCAGCCGTTCTTGATCCAAGTTTACAACCACTAGAAGCAGTTTTGCGAAGTAATTATTGGTTGATTGTACATGTGATGACAATCACGATTTCTTATTCCGCTTTTGCATTAGCTTTCGGACTAGGTGATATTGGTTTAATTTACTGGGCCATTGATTCAGAAAAATACAAAGATCATATTCAAAAAATGACAACAGCTGTGTATCGTTCAATTCAAATTGGTGTGGCATTTTTAACTCCGGGGATTATTTTAGGTGGAATTTGGGCGGATTATTCTTGGGGGCGATTTTGGGGTTGGGATCCAAAGGAAACTTGGGCATTGATAGCATTATTGGGTTACATCATTGTTCTTCATACTCGGCTTACTAATTGGATTGGTAACTTAGGGATGTTGATTTCTGGAGTTTTGACTTTCAATCTTATTGTGATGGCTTGGTACGGAGTAAATTACATTCTTGGCGCAGGGCTTCATTCCTACGGGTTTGGTGCTGGTGGTGTTGAGTACGTAGCTATTTTTGTTGTTCTTCATCTTTTACTAGCAGGATACGTCGCCGTCGTTGATCG
The DNA here is from genome assembly GCA_043756765.1 of Bdellovibrio sp. Classification (GTDB taxonomy): domain Bacteria; phylum Bdellovibrionota; class Bdellovibrionia; order Bdellovibrionales; family Bdellovibrionaceae; genus Pseudobdellovibrio. The sequence continues at coordinate 19,445 of JAYUQO010000293.1, forward strand.
AATGAGTAAAACTCTGACAAAATAAAAATAATTGTTAGTTTAAAGTCACAGTCTTTGTAGAATATTTTAGAAGGTGTGATTTTTTTTGCTTTGTCTTTAGGCATGCAACACATTGAAACTTCAAGTGCTTTTTCATTTACTTTTATCATTTAATATTCAAAACCCTCGTGACATTTTAATGCGCTTGCTTTTAAATTGATAACAAAGAAAGGCGAAGCCATGTCGTTTATTTTCAGCTCAAGCAGAAAATGTCTGCTATTCGTTTTATTATTGTGTTCTGTTTCACTCATCCAGAGTTGTCTCTTTAAAAATCCTGATGGAGGACAAAGAGTGGGTATTGGTT
>JAYUQO010000294.1:0-2576 GCA_043756765.1 Bdellovibrio sp.
AGATAGTACAAATTCACATAACCAACGGATGGATCTTTAGAAAAAAGTCCAACTTCAATTTGACCAATTATTTTATCATGCTCGAACAAATGCACGACCGAGTTCGGGTCTTTTGATATCTTATTTTTAAGCCAATCGATGTATCTTTCAGCGCCAAGCCCGTCTTCTTCAAGGAACTTATCCGCATTTCCAAAGCTAACGACAAAAGAGTCTTTACGAAAACGAATACAGATATCTTTATCCCGACCCAGTTCAACAGGCTTAATTTGAAAGTTGGTTAATATCATTACAGTAGAATATATTTCTATTTGATAAAAACAATACTAATTTCTGTCCAGCGATTGACTTTGCAGACAGGGTTTAAACTGCGGTCAAGTACCAACTAATTTTTATTTCAACTTTAAATCGCTGTAAGTAAATACTGTGACATTTCCTTGCTTTGTTGAAAGCAAAAAAACCGTTTTGAGTGCTCGTAAAATGCCAAGATTTTTAAAGCTCGATTTTTGTCCAGGAAAAAAGACCTTTAATGATTTCCCCGCCTTAAAAGGTTTAGTTTTCAACTGTCTCTTGCGCCTTACAGACTTTAAAAATAAACTTTTGTTATGGTCAAGAAAAGCATTCTACTTTTAATATTTGTTATTTCAGGTTGTGCGATTAAGTCACCGCGAGAACCTAATAACGAAGGATCTCACGTAGAAATCAATCTTTCTTCTAAAATCAAAAGTTTTTCGCTGGCTCCAGTAGGAATAAGCTTAAATCAGATAAATGAATCAGCATTTCCATTAAACAAGCTAAAAGAAACGTTAAAAAATTCGGGAGTTAAATATCTCCGTTTTCCAGAAGGTGAAAGTGCTGATAACTATTTGTGGTCCATTCCACCTTACAAAAAATCAAATGGACATGTTGCGCAAGTTAACTTATGGCCCGCAAATGACCCTTTGCTTGTGAACAGTGATGCGACTTTTAAGCAAGGCCTTGATTTTGACAGTTTTACAGACGTTTTCAAAAATGTCGGTGCCGAGGCTAATATAGTTTTATGTTATCCTTGCGGAGATAAGGTTAAGTCATTAGAACTTGCCAAACAATGGGTACGCTACGCGAATGTGACTAAAAAACTGGGGATTAAAAATTGGGAACTAGGAAATGAAACTTACTTAAAAAATTATAACGGTCCTGCTTTGCCTGTTCAAGAATACGCTAAAGATCTTATCCAGTTTTCATTAGAGTTAAAAAAAATTGACCCTACAATTCGCATTGGTGCAAATGGCGAAAAACCGATGTGGTGGCGGGAACTTTTATCTTATCGGGATGCTAATACAGGAATATCCGTGGCCGAGAGCATTGATTTTGTTGTCTATCATAATTATCCATTAGGTGGTTCAACACAACTTTATGAAGACTATTTGAACAAAAAAGATCTTACGGGCTCACTTCACGAACTCAAAAAAATTATTCAACACTACGCACCTAATTTGACAATCGCAGTCACTGAAACAAATGCACTTTCTTTTAAAGGTATTGATGAAAATAATCTAGGATCAGCAATTATAGTGTTTGATATCATTGGTCAGCTTCTTATCGAACCTAAAGTTGAATATGTTCAGCTCTGGACATCACATTGGGTAAAAAACAAATTCTCTAATAGTTTGCAAAATGCATTTGATTTTAATAATGAACCCCTGCCTATAGGAAAGGCCCTTGGCATTTGGGGTAAAAACTTAAAAGGCTCGTTAGTAACGGCGACCACAACAAATTCAGATTTAAGAACCTACGCAAGCTATTCTGAGTCAGACAAAAAATTAACAATCTTTTTAGTTAATCCGCGAAAGGACTCAAAAGAAGTATCAGTTTCTATTACTGCTCAAAAAGAAAATTTTTTTCATGGTGAGCTCACTGTTTTTTCAGGAAATGACGTTAATGATATGTATCCTAAATTTTCAGATCCTATAAATATCAAAGCTCAGGTAAATTCTTTTTCCCTAACGCTTCAACCGACATCAATTTCAATTATCAACCTAACAGCTGATAACTAAATAATATACTCGTAAATCGAGCGCCAACTTTTAGGATAACACGGGATCAAATCAAGGTCAGATATCGCCGTTTTACTTCATCTACGAAATTTTTGATTAAAGCTTTAGCCGGGTTAAATGGAATTTCAATTTCAGATCCCCAACGTTCACCTTCTCTAGCATCAGCCCATCTGCGATCTTCTTTTAAATGAAAATGTAGAAATCCTTGATTCTTTAGATAAAAGATTCCAGGTTTTGGTTCTTTAATTTGAGGCAGTTTTCTAATTTGCATTAGAAGCGGTTCAATATCTTTTAACTGGTCATATGGACAACGACCCATTAAAGCCCCCACTCATTCTTCCAACTTTCAGGCAGCGCAAAGCCGCCAAAGGCTCCATAGGTTGACCATATTCCAATATGCATACACTCGTGCTGAATAAGGACGTGAGTGTATTCAGTAAAGGTCATATTCACACCGAAGAAGTTAAGCTTAAAATCTGCGATCCCGTTTTTCTTTAGAATTGCAAAAACGTCTTTGCATCGATCATCGTATAATATGACATT
>JAYUQO010000295.1:0-2573 GCA_043756765.1 Bdellovibrio sp.
GACGAAGAATCAATCCGCGAATTTTTAGAGATCATGCTAAAAAAAGAAGGATATGAAGTCACAACAGCTGAAGACGGCGCTAAGGCTAAAGAAATTCTCACTAAAAAATCCTTTGATATGGTGATTTCAGATATGCAAATGCCGAACGTGACTGGTATTGAATTATTAAGACACGTTAAGGAAAGCTATCCTGATTTAGTGTTCATGATCATTACAGCTTTTGGAACCACAGAAACTGCTGTTGAAGCCATGAAGCTTGGTGCTTACGATTATTTAACTAAGCCTTTTAAAATCGACGAAGTCAGACTTAATATTTCTAACGCTTTACGATCTAAAAATTTAGAAACTGAAGTTAGAATTCTTAAAAAAGAATTAGTTAAAGAATATTCATTTCAAAACATGGTGGGTAATTCAGAAGCCATGCATGCGGTGTTTAATTTGGTCAAACGGGTGTCGCAAGCTCCGACGAATGTACTCATCACTGGTGAATCGGGTACTGGTAAAGAGGTCATCGCTAAAGCTATTCATTACAACGGCCCACTTAAAGACAAACCTTTTGTGACAGTCAACTGTGGGGCTATTCCAGAAAACTTAATGGAATCAGAAATGTTTGGTCATAAAAAAGGATCTTTTACTGGAGCTATCGCTGATAAAGTTGGTCTTTTTGAAGTCGCCGACGGCGGAACTTTGTTTCTGGATGAAGTCGGTGAATTGCCACCGTCTATTCAGGTTAAACTTTTACGTGCCATTCAAGAACGTATTATCCGCAGAGTCGGTGCTACAGATGATATGAAAGTTGAAGTCCGTATTATTGCAGCGACAAATCGTAATCTTGAAGAGATGGTTCAGAAAAACACATTCAGACAAGATTTGTATTATCGTTTGAATGTAATCGGTATTAAAGCACCGGCATTACGTGACCGCACAGAAGATATCCCGTTATTAGCAGCCCATTTTCTTAAAAAATATAATGATAAATTAAACAAACAAATTTTAACTATTTCAGTTGAAGCTATGGATATTTTAAAAAAATATAACTATCCAGGCAACGTGCGTGAATTAGAAAATATGATCGAAAGAACTGTGGCTTTAGAGTCGGGCGCAACTATTTTGCCAGAATCACTACCGCCAATGGTGAACACATCAAGTGGCCGTAAAATGGCTTCATCCAACGAAATTGAAATTGGTGAAGATGGTTTAGATCTAGATAAAGTCATTGGACAAATCGAAAAAGAATTATTAATTAAAGCCATTCATTCATCAAGTGGAATTAAGAAAAAAGCTGCAAAGCTTTTAAAGATTTCATTCAGATCAATGCGCTACCGTGTTGAAAAATACAGTTTAGGCGTCATTGGTGATGACGAGCTAGATGAAGAGTAGTACTGGTAAAGTACAACAAGGAGATTTTATGAATTTGACTATATTTGCTACAGTATTGTTAGCATCAACAGTTTCGTATGCAGGTCCAAAATGTACAAAAGAAGCTAAAGATAAATGGCAGGATCAAACTGCTTTTCAAAAAAAATTAACTGACGAAGGCTATAAAATTAAAAAATTCAAAGTCACTGATGGTGATTGTTACGAAATCTATGGTTGGAATAAAAAAGGCCAAAGAGTAGAAATTTATTTTAATCCGATAACTGGTGAAAAAGTTAAAGAAGAGATCAACTAGATTGCATCAATCAGATTCTAAATGGTCGCTATTTATTCGTTTAAGCCACTGGTATGTGGCTTTAGGAATAATAACAAATCTATATATTCTAGAGCAAGGTGATCCTCCTCATCGCTATTTGGGCTATACAATAGTGGCAGTTGTGTTAATCAGACTGCTATATGGTCTTAGGAATAATGTAAACACACCAACAAATTTTTGGGTTTATAAAGTGATGTGGTCTCTGGTTGTCTTGCTGGGTGCGTCTGGTTTTATGATGCAAACCGATTATTTTTTTGGTGAAGACTGGCTTGAAGATGTTCATGAGTTATTTTCAATTCTGATGCAAATTTTAATAGTCAGTCACATCGCTGGACTGACTCTAGATAGATTGCTTTTCAAACACAAAATATGGCTTAGAATGTTTAAAGGCTAATGAGTATCGATAGCAATGCAGCGAACACCGTTTTTTTGCATGCGCGCATCAAAATCAAACTTTCCTGTCTTAAGATTGAATACATAAGCAAAATCTATATTGTGTGGACCATGAGACGAAGTCCATAGCCAGTATGAATTTAAATCTGCTTCAGACGGAACAAAACCAGCTGGGTTGTAGTAAAAATCAATAACTGTATCGTAATTATGACTGCCTAATTTATTAATTTTCATATAGCCTGATTGGTTTTTGTAATCTTGGGGCTCTAAGAGGCCTTTTGCACCGTGAGCCATAGCGTAGGCCGCCATAAAGCGGGCATCAGGAATTTTTTTATCTAATGAAGCACAAAATGATTTAGCATCAAGTTGAATCATCTGTGGGATTGAATCTTGAAAAGAAATATCGTTTTGAGCTTGGGCTGTAAAAGCAAAAAATATAAGTAGGGTTGTTGTTAATAATGATCGCATAGTGTCCTCCTTGAAGGTC
>JAYUQO010000296.1:0-2570 GCA_043756765.1 Bdellovibrio sp.
GTTAGATTTAACACTAGAAGATGTGAAGATTAAGTTTAAATAAAATCGTTGACTCTTCAACGATTAGCGTTGGTTATACCAGAAGTAGCGAGAGTATACAAAATCCTGTCCGCAGATTTTCGCAGATTTAAAAAGAATAATGATTTAATAAAATTTTCTCTATAATTGTAAAAATACCATTTTCATTTAAATGCCTTAAAATCCAATAATCTGCGAAAATCTGCGTTAATCTGCGGATAGAATCTTTAATTATTTATTTTATTGAAATAATCAGAAGAAATCTACTTTTACAACTAAAAATTGTAATTTTTATGTTAAATTTAACCCACGCAAATGATTGAAGAGCCAAAGCTTTAACCACCGAAAAACTGAAAAGAAAATTGTTCAATTGGTGATTAAAAATTTTGTCGATGGCGTCTATTTTGTCGATTTTGTCTATTTTAATAGCACGCTTTAACGTGCCCATTTATTATATTTTGTGATTATGTATGAAGAATGTAAAACTTGCTAGAAATATTTGTTGAATAACTTATCATTAGCGGGTATTAAAGAACTCTTTTTAAAGAAAGAATATGAGCGTTAAAAACTATCTGGGCAGTATTGGCAATGAATTTAGCGTGTTACCATTTTGGTTTTGGAATGATGAGTTATCTAAAGAAGAGATCTCGCGTCAATTAGATGATTTTATGGCGCATGGGGTTTATGGGTTTGTCATTCACCCGCGGGTGGGTTTGCCGCGAACACTCGGCTGGATGTCTGAAAAAATTCTTTCCTTTTATGATTATGCCATTGAAGAAGCGCAAAAGCGCCATATGAAAGTGGTGTTATATGATGAAGGTATGTATCCTTCAGGTTCGAGCTCAGGCCAAGTAGTAGCATCTAACCCGGAGTTTCAAACACGCTGCTTAGATTTTAAAATTTTCCCTGCAAAAGCAAAAATAGAATTACCTCTTGATCATAATTTAATAGCTACCCAAACAATGGATAATGGCGAAATATTTGTTACCTTCGATCGCAAAGTGAATAGCATCATTCGAGGGTTGCACTATATTGAAGAAGGTAAACTTGATGAAGATGAGCCTTTGGCGGCAGATATTTTGAATCCAAAATCTGTTCAAAAATTTATTGAACTCGTGTATCAAGTTTTTGCCAGACGCTATAAAAGATTTATGGGCACCACCATCATTGGCATCTTTACGGATGAACCAAGCATGTTAGGGCGTTGTAATGAAAAAAATGTAATGCCTGGAACCAAAAACATTTTACCAGAAATCAATCGCATCTTAGGGTATGATTTTTCACCTTATTTACCTTGCTTATGGCAAGACAAAAACCCTGAAGCAAAAAAACGCAAAGCAGAATATATAGAAGCCTGTGAACAGCGATTGTTTGAAACTTATTACGCTCAATTGAGTGATTATTGTGTCAAACACAATATGAAATTAATGGGGCATCCATCGAAGTCTGATGATATTGGTGCCTTACGCTTTTTTCAAATTCCTGGACAAGATTTAGTCTGGCGAAATGTTTTGCCTGACACACCTTCGGCACTAGAAGGTGATTATTCGACAATGGGCAAATGTAGTTCATCAGCCATGGTTCATTTGAGTCGCGAAAGAAATCTTAATGAATTAGGCGGAGCATACGGTCATCAGTTTACATGGGATGAAATGAATTGGCTTGCGAAATGGTGTTTAGTACGTGGCGTAAATATGTTGATACCGCACGCCTTTTATTATTCGGTGCGAGGTATGCGTAAAGAAGAACGCCCGCCTGATGTTGGTCTAAATTCACCTTGGTGGGGTAAATACAAAGAATATGCTGATGCCTGCAAGACTTTATCTTTTATCAATACCAAATCAAAACAAGAATGCGAAGTAGCGATCATTGGTAAATGCAATTGGTTGCCATGGAAGTCGGCTAAAATTTGTTTTGAAAATCAAATTGATTTTAATTATTTAGACGAGGCTCATTTTGAAAAAGATGTCAAAATTAGCAAAGAAGGATTAAGCATTGCTGGAATGTTGTATAAGACGGTAATTCATGAGCACGAATTATCAAAAGAAATTATCCAACAGTTGATTCCATTAAGAGCTAAGAAAAAGATTCTGTTTTATCAAGATGATAAAGCCGAAGAATTCACCAAAGACCTAGAAAAGCATGTTCCAAAAACCCTAGAAATTTCACCTAAATCTCCTTCTTTAAGAATTCGAGTTGTCACCAAAAACAATTATAAATTTTATATGCTCTTTAATGAAACTTCTCAACCACTTGAAGTCGTTTTAGATTTCAAAAGCAACCCGAACTTAGAATTGTTTAGACCTTTTGAAAATCGATTTGAGCCATTTATCAATAAATCAAAAATCAAAATCCAAGGTTTCGAGTTTTTGACTTTCATTGAATAATAATCGGATTTACCCTGCCTCTGTTAGTGACTACGCAGGGTTTTTTCATTCTAACTTTTTTCGTAAACATTCGGTTAACCCGTATTTTGCTATTTTTTTTATTCTTGTAGTGAACTGGCATCTGTTACACGACATGCCATTTCACTACAAGATTAGGTAAAAAAA
>JAYUQO010000297.1:0-6646 GCA_043756765.1 Bdellovibrio sp.
GTTGCGGGCATAGCTTCAAATGTGAAAATCATGGCTTTGAAATCTGTTCCTGCAGATAAAGATGAAACTGATATTGATATAGCAGAAGCTTTTCTATACGCCGCAAAAAATGGGGCTAAAATCATCAACTGCAGTTTTGGCAAAAGAATCAATGAAGGTCAAAATTTAATTCCTGACACTTTAAAATATATTGCTGGTGATTATGGTGTTTTAGTGGTGATTGCCGCTGGTAATTACACACAAAACATTGATAAGAATCCTATTTATCCGGCCTCTCATAAAAATGAAAATATGCTTGTTGTGGCATCTACTACATCAAGTGCAGATTTAAGTTCATTTTCTAATTATGGCTTTATTGGTGTCGATGTCGCGGCCCCAGGGGATTCGATCTATTCAACGGTTTTGAATAATAAGTACGCTATGTATTCAGGTACATCTATGGCTACGCCTGTGGCTGCAGGGATCGCTGCTGAAATTTGGTCGCATTACCCTCATTTAAAATACAATGAGATCAAAAATATTATTATGAAGTCTGCGACGTATTCAGATATTCTAAAAAAGAAAGTTGTCTCTGAAGGCCGTGTCGATCTCTACAACTCTTACTTATTTGCAGAAAAACTTTGATCAAGAAAACTTTAAAACTTAGTTCTGAATTTTTAATCTAAATTTTTTCCAGTCGACGACTGTTAAGAATCTTTCAGTTTGATCATTGTTGTAAAAAACCACCGTCGATGGCAGTCTGTCTATTCTAAGATACTTTTGAAGTTCAGTGTTTTTATCCCAAATCTGAAAGCAATCTGGATTGTTTAATTCATTAAAGCTTTTTAAAAATTTAACGATATCTGGTGATTCGTAATCGAGTGATACTAATACGATCGCCAATTCGCCCGATTTAATTTGTTTTTCATTAGCCTTTATATAATCAATCAATTCTGGAAGTTCATTAATACAAGGGTCACACCAAGAGGCCCATAAATGCACAATAACTGCTTTAGCTTGATTTATTTTAGAAATTCGTTCGGATAACTGGGCTTTTGGAATCGCTTCGCCTTGGTAGCTGTAAAGGCTTAGTTGGATTGTGTAGTCCAAAAATATTTTCTGAGTAATCAAAGCTTCAGCATAAACATCACTTTTTTTGAAGGTCGAATACGACATATAATTTTTAACATAAAAAATACCGATCACTGAAACCAACATGATCACTGCAAAAACAACGAGTAGTTTTATTTTTGAATTTTTCACAGCACCCCTTTAGTTTTACTTAAAAAAAAAGCCTGATTGCTCAGGCTTTTTTTAGTTAATTTCAACTTTGAATTGCAAAACTATCTATTTGCAAAGTTGTAAGATCTTGAAACTGTTTTCATCTTACGAACTGATTTTTTAGATTTCGCAGCTGCTACTGAAGTTGCTTTTTTAGCTTTACTTGCAGCTTTAACAGTGGCTTTGTCATCTTTTTTGTCAGCTTTTTTATCTGCTTTAGCTGCAGGTAAATTAGCTTTAAAATCGTAATCAACGAATTCAAGGAAAGCCATCTCAGCTGCATCACCAGGTCTACGGCCTATTTTTACAACACGAGTATAACCTCCATCACGATCTTTAAAACGTGGAGCAATTGTTTTTACTAATGATATTGCAGCATCTTGATTAGCAAGTCTTGAAATCAAAAGACGAAGTGAATTCAAATCACCTTTACGACCAAGTGTAACTGCTTTTTCAATGTGTCTGCGAACTTCTTTAGCGCGAGTCACAGTTGTTTTAATACGACCATGTTCTACTAAAGAATTCATAAGACCTCTGATCAAAGCTTTTCTTGGACCAGATTTACGACTAAAATGTTTTACTAAACGACGATGTGATGCCATTTTAAATATCCTTTAAATTAAGATTCTCTTTTTTGTGGTGGCGGTACGTTTGGATCCCATCCAACTGGTGGCCAACCATCGATTTTCATTCCTAAACCTAATCCCATTTCAACAAGTATTTCTTTAATTTCATTTAAAGATTTACGACCGAAATTTTTAGTTTTAAGCATTTCTGATTCAGAACGAACAACTAATTCACCGATGTAACGAATATTTGCATTCTTCAAGCAGTTCGCAGAACGAACACTTAATTCAAGATCATCAACTGATCTGAATAAGTTTTCATTTAAAGACGAATTACCCATAGATTTAATTTCATCACTAGGCTCTAAAGATTCATCAAATGTTAAGAAAATTTGAAGTTGTTCTTTTAAAATCTTAGAAGCTAAAGAAATTGCTTCGTCAGGTTTTAAAGAGCCATCTGTCCAAACTTCTAATGTTAATGCATCGTAATCAGTTCTTTGACCAACACGTGCATTTGATACTGAGTAATTCACTTTTCTGATTGGTGAATGTAAAGCATCAATAGCAATGTAGCCCACAGACAATTGTTCACTGCGGTTTTCAACTGGAACATAACCACGTCCGTAAGACACGATTAATTCTGCATTGAAAGAACCATTGTTGCCAAGTGTAGCAATATGTTGATTAGGATTTAAAATTTCAACTTTATCGTTAGTTACGATATCAGCTGCAGTCACAATTCCAGGACCTTTTTTGTTAATTTTTAACGTAAAAGTTTCTGAAGAATGCTGTCTTAAACGAACTTGTTTAAGATTAAGAATGATGTCTGAAACATCTTCTAATACATCTGGTAAAGTTGAAAACTCATGAAGAACGCCTTCAAGTTTAACAGCTGTAACTGCTGAACCCATCATTGAACTTAAAAGAATTCTTCTTAATGAATTTCCTAAAGTTACACCAAAACCTCTTTCAAGGGGTTTCACGATAAATTTAGAGTATTCAGAAGTTTGAGTATCTTTTTCGATCTCAAATCCTTTAGGTTTAATTAACTCTCTCCAAAACTTAAAATAATGTTCTTGCATCGCGCACCTCTTTATTATCGTGAGTAATACTCAACGATCATACTTTCTTCAACAGGGATTGAAATTTCGTCTCTTGCTGGAATGTCTTTAACAGTTCCTTTGAAAGAGGCATGGTCTGCTTCTAGCCAACTAGGAATTGTTCTACGGGCAACCGCTTGAATTCCAGCTAGCACTTTGTTTACTTCACGGCTTTTCTCAGTCACTTCAACAACATCACCTTTTTTAACGATATAGCTGGCGATATTAACGCGTTTGCCATTCACTAAGTAGTGATTATGAGAAATTAATTGACGAGCTTCACGACGAGAACTTGCATACCCTAATGTGTACACAACATTATCTAATCTTAACTCTAAAAATCTTAATAACTCTGTTCCTGTGATTTCTTTAGATTGATCAGCGCTTGCAAAATATTTTCTAAATTGCTTCTCTGATAAACCGTAATATCTTTTAGCTTTTTGTTTTTCTCTTAATTGTAGAGCGTACTCAGAAAATTTTAAACGAGACTGACCATGCTGTCCTGGCGGATAAGGTCTTCTTTCGAAAGCACACTTGTCCGAAAAACAACGGTCGCCCTTTAAAAATAATTTTGTATTTTCGCGACGGCATAATCTACAAACCGAACTATTTACACAACTCATATTATACTCCGATTAAATTCTTCTTCTTTTAGGTGGACGGCATCCGTTATGTGGGACTGGAGTAATATCTTTTAAAGATAAAATTCTCATACCTGTGCCCGCTAACGCTCTGATAGCAGGTTCACGACCAGCTCCAGGACCTGTTAAGAAAACTTCAACTGATTTCATGCCGCTATCCATTGCTTTCTTAGCTGCATCTTCTGCTGTAACTTGGGCTGCGAAAGGAGTCCCTTTACGAGAACCTTTAAAACCCATGTGGCCAGCTGAAGACCATGAAACAGCGTCACCCGATGGGTCAGTAAATGTAACGATCACATTACCGAAACCAGCATTGATATGACATTGTCCTTGAACAACGTTTTTCTTAACTTTTTTCTTAGTTACTTTTTTTTCTTTATTTTCAACTTTAGTTGTAGCCATATTTATCTCACTTTACCTAAACTACTTTTTTCTTATTCGCGACAGTTTTCTTAGGTCCTTTACGAGTTCTTGCATTAGAACGAGTGTTCTGACCACGAACTGGTAAACCCTTACGATGTCTTGTGCCACGGTAGCAATTCACGTCAGTTAAACGTTTAATTGATAAACCGATGTCACGTCTAAGATCACCTTCAACTTTGTAGTTTGTTTCGATAAGAGCACGCATTTGAGCGATGTGTTCATCAGTCAATGCATCTGTTCTTAAAGTCGCAGGAACTCCAACTTTTTCGCAAATCAATTTAGATCTAGAACGGCCAATGCCGAAGATATAAGTTAAAGCGACTTCTACTCGTTTATTTCTTGGTAAATCGATACCCATCAAACGTGCCATATATTAACCTTGCCTTTGCTTATGCTTAGCGTTTTCACAAATAACTCTAACCACACCTTTTCTTTTGATGACTTTACACTTATTACATATTTTTTTAACAGAAGGTCTAACTTTCATAGATTTCCTCACAAAAGTATTTTGTTATATCATTAACATTCGCCTTGTCTAGCACTAATTGTGCCGAACTCTAAAGCGAGAGTATTTTTTTGATTTCATTGAAAACATTTTCAGGTGGCCTATCGCCGTCTATTTCAACCATGTCACCGGACTTGGCGTAGTAGCTTATTGTCGGACCTGTATTATCTTCAAACTGTTTTAGCCGCTCCGATATCACGTTCTCATGGTCGTCTTTTCTGTGCACTAAATCACCATCACAAACTTCGCATTTATTGCCTTTTTTAGAAGGCTTAGTGCGAACATGGTAAATTTCTCCGCAATTGGCACAAGTTCGACGTCCTGTAAGTCGTTCTATCAAGATCTGAGGATCAATTTTAAAATACAAAATTTTATTAATTTTAGAATCTGTTTTTCTAAGCAAAGCTTGTAAGCTTTCTGCTTGAATTACAGTTCTAGGGAAACCATCAAATATGATCGATTTACCTTTGTTTTCTGCTAAATACTGTCCGACCAAGTCTATCATCACTGTATCGGGCACTAATTTACCAGAATCCATAAAAACCTGAGCTTTTAAACCCAGTTCAGTTTTGTTCTTTATTGCTGCCCTTAAAAGGTCACCGGTGCTCAACTGTAAAAACCCATAATTACTTATAAGTTCTCTAGACTGAGTTCCCTTTCCTGATCCAGGGGCTCCAATAAACAAAATTTTCAAAACTGAACCCTTCTACTTCTCATTTTTGCACCCTTTAAAAAAGAGTCGTATTTTTGAGTCAGTAAATGTGATTGAATTTGTTGAGATGTATCAATTGCTACACCCACTAAAATAAGTAAACTTGTTCCACCAAAGTAAAATGGAATACTAAAACTTTGGATCAAAAGACCGGGCAATACGCAGATCACGCAAAGGTAAAAACAACCTAATACATTAATGCGATCTAAAACATATCTAATGAAATCAGCAGTGCTTTTCCCCGCTCTGATACCTGGAACAAAGGCTCCAGATTTTTTTAAGTTTTCAGCCACTTCGTCAGCGTTAAAAACGATATCAGTATAGAAAAATGAAAAGAAAATAATTAAAGAAACAAAAATAATATTAAATACGATCCCATTTGGGTTGATAGATTCACTCATTGCTTTAACCCAAGCCACGTCAGTGAATTGAGCTAAAGTACTTGGGAACATCAATAGTGAACTGGCAAAAATTGGAGGAATAACACCTGGAAAATTAATTTTAACAGGTAAGTGACTTGTTGCCGCTGTCGACATCCCACCATTTGTAGCTAATTTTTGACTGTACTGAATAGAAATTCGACGTTGCGCAACTTCCATGTAGATCACTGCAAAAATAACAGCAACCATGAATACTAATAGTATAGCTGCAACGATAAATTTTAATTCGCCAGAGCTCATTAAATCAAAAAGTTGCTTTGCACCTGCTGGAATACCCGCAGCGATACCTGTAAAGATGATCATTGACGATCCATTACCAATACCTTTTTCACTGATTTGGTCGCCTAACCACATAACGAATGCAGTACCCGCAACTAAAGTGATCACTGTGATAAATTTAAAATAATAAATACCTAAAGTACCGCCAGAAATTAAAAGACGGCCGTCGCCAAGCGTTTGACTGGCTAACCAAGAACTCATTCCATAACCTTGAATAACAGCTAATACAATCGTCGCATATTTTGTATATTGAGTGATTTTTTTACGTCCTGATTCGCCTTCTTTTTTTAAAGCTTCAAGATACGGAATAGCTGATGTTAATAACTGAAAAATAATTGAAGCCGAAATGTACGGCATAATACCTAAAGCAAAAATAGAAAACTGCGATAACGCTCCACCGGTAAACGTATTAAATAATCCAAATATACCACGATTTTGTGAATTGAAAAATTCAGAAACTGCAGCGCCATCAACACCAGGTGTTGGTATATGCACACCAATTCTGTAAATTGCTAAACAGAACAATGTGAATAATATTTTATTTCTTAATGTATTAGCACCTTTGTTGTCGTTACCTTGCTGAGCCACTACTTGATTACCTCAACTTTACCACCGGCTTTTTCAATAGCTTCTTTAGCTTTTGCGCTAATGAAGTTTGTTTTAACAGTGATAGCTTTTGTGATTTCACCTTTTGCTAAAACTTTAAATTTTGAATTCTTT
>JAYUQO010000298.1:0-2528 GCA_043756765.1 Bdellovibrio sp.
TCAATGTTGTTGACAGTCAGTTTCGTTGTAATCCTATAAATTTGATCTCAGCACTTTTTTTTATCTTATTTTAAGGCACTTGGTTTGAAGATACTTACACTTGAGGTGTATTATGACTTTCAAACTCTATCATTATGCTCAAGTCTTCGCATTTTCAGTAATTAGTACTGTGATAGCTTGTTCGCCCACACGATTTTCATCAAGTGTAGCACCAGATTCAGTTTGTGATGCCAGCACGACAGTTTGTGTTGTTACAAACGGGATTACAAATATTTCTCAACCTTATAAAATTGGTGCCGGTAAAGTCGATATTCTTTTTGTAAATGATAATTCAGCTTCAATGGCTATTATTCAACAACGAATGGCCGGGGCATTTGGTGGATTCATTGAGAGATTAGATCTTAAAGAAATTGATTACAAAATTGCAATGGTTACAACAGATATGACAAAAGTGATCGATGGTTCAGTCAGTAATCCTTTAATCAGTTTTGGTAATGGCAGTTCTTTTTTAACTAAGAATGATTCAAACCGTGTTTCTCACTTTAACGGAGCCATTGTTAGACAGGAAACTGCAGCTTGTGAATCCATGATCAAATCATATTACAACACTTACGGTCCAGGGTTTCAGTCTCAGGCAGGCTATGCAGCACAATACAATGCAAAATGTGCTTCTAGTGATGAACGCGGAATTTTTGCAGCCAACTATATTGTAAAAAACAACACAGGTAGTTTCTTACGTAGTGATGCTCACTTAAATATTATTTTGATTTCGAATGAAGATGTGCGCAGTGGGCAAACTTCGACTTTTATAACTGAAGACCGTGCGACAAATTTAACAAGCACATTGAACTCAACTTACCCTGGTAAATTTTGGAATTTCAATTCAATTATTACAAAAACAAGTCAGTGTGCTCAACAGCAAGTGAATGAATTCGGTGTTGGTAATGCAATAGGTGCAAACATCGGAACAGAATATGCTGCGCTTTCTGCTTCGGCAGCAATAAACGCTGATGGAAATCCAGCTCCTCGTGGGCAAATCATTGATATTTGCCAATCAAATTATTCAACAAATTTTCAAAATATCGCAGCAAAAGTGGCTGAATCAGCAAGACTGTTAACATTAAAATGTAACCCGCTTGAAGCACCAACAGTGACATTAGTGAGTAATCCAAACTCACCAGTGGCTCATCAATGGAATGGTGGAAATCAAATTTCATTCAACGCTGGATCTGAAGGTATTGCTGTGAATATCGCTTACCGTTGCCAAGTAGGCGGAGTTCAGTAATCGTAATAAAATTTTAAGATTAAAAAAACTGAATATTTCAAAAGATAAGGGCTTTGTTTCATATTGAAACAAGCCTTTGTATTTTTGTGTGAATGCAGATGCGAATGAGCAATAAATCTGTATACAGTTAATAAATTCATGTCAGGTAGCCAATTTCTATTAAACTTCGTCATTTTGAAGACCGATAAAATAATATATGGCGATGGTTGATAGATATAAAAAAGCAGGCGGATTTATTCAGTTACTTCAAGTTATCGAAACTTGTGGTCCAAAAAAACGTGAACAATTTATGAAAATTATTCGTGAAGAAACTCCGAAATGGGCAGAAGCGATCGATGCAAAAATGATCACGTTCGAAAAAATTTTATCATGGAGCCCCGAAGCTATTATGGAAATCAGTGCGAATCTGAATATATTAACATTCGGAACTGCACTCAAAGCTTTGCCAGCAGAACAATTACAAAAATTTGCAGAAAAATTAGGTCCAATTGAGGGCCGAAAATTTGAAAAAGTTTATCAAGAGGGCACCCCTAGCCCTAGTGAAATTTCATCTTGCATAGTGAAATTGCTTAATGAAACACGACTCATGTTTGTGAGTAATAAATTAAAATACGAAAAAGTTGATCCGCTTTTAGATATCCCTGAAGATTTTGAACATCACCTTGAAAAAGGCGTTATTAAATTAGTCAAAACAGATGGTGGCATATCAACAGCAACAGCAGGTGCCATCGCAGCCACTGCAGGTGGGGTTACAGTGAGCCCTCAATCGACAGGCAACATGTTAGGCAATCCTAACGAGATCGATTCACTGAGACGCAAAATCGTTGAATTAAACCAACAAGTTCAGCTTTTAAAGAGGGATAACCTCTTTATGAAAGACAAGCTGGATAAAATCAAAAAAATAGCCTAATAAGTAATCTGGGGTGTTTATAACGGCCCTAATTTATTGACAACTTATCCCGTCTAAGAATATCTTCATTTCTCTATTAGAATATCGTCGGGGCGTAGCGCAGCCTGGTAGCGCATCTGGTTTGGGACCAGAGGGTCGTAGGTTCGAATCCTATCGCCCCGACCAATCTTTTTTTAAAAAAGATGTCGAGACCTAAAATCCCAAGTTAATTTCAAGTAGTTTCAAATAGTTCTAAGTCATTAATAACACTGGGAATCGATTTCGCGATTTTTTCATAACGGCTTTTTCCGTCCGTACTAGTCCGTACACTTCCCTGCCAAAACCCTGCCGTTG
>JAYUQO010000299.1:0-6623 GCA_043756765.1 Bdellovibrio sp.
GAACTTGGCCACCAAATTTTTCAGCCACTAAAGCAGTTTTTAAACCTTTACGTACGCTGTAAATTGCTGCTGAAGCACCAGCCGGACCGCCACCAATGACGACAACATCATATTCACCTAAGTTCGCTAATTTGGGGTCAACTTCTTTAGAATACAAATCATTAATTCCAAAAGTGTCTTCAAGTTTTTTTAGTAAATCTAAAAAATTTATTCGCCCAGAATGAAACATTTTTTCATTCGCAACAACACTAGGGACACCTTGAATGTTTAATCGCTCAATTTCTTCTTGAGCGTAGGCGCCATCGATCATTTCATGTTGAAAATCAGAATGCAAAGTCGACATTAAATTTAAAGCCTGAACAACATCAGGACAATTTTCACAAGACAAAGATATAAAAGTTTTTACACGAATAGGTCCCTTAAGGCTTTTAATTCTTTGAACTAAAATTTGATCAGGAAGCTTGCCTTTTCCATCGATATTTAAAATAGCTAAAATAAGAGATGTAAACTCATGACCGCCCGGGATACCTTTAAAAAATATTCCAGAAGGTTTTTGATCATGGATAATTGTAAACCGCGGGGTTTGATCAGGACTTTCATTTTTAACAGAACGGATAGAAATTTTATCAGAAGATTTAGTTATGCCTTCAAGCATTTCAAGCAATTGTGATTGATCTACATGAGTGCTTTCAGCGTATTGCAATTCAATATTTTTTTCTAGAGATGCAAAAGCGGATTTTAATTGTTCGATAATATCTTGATCTAACATAACATCTCCTATTTAGTTTAAGCCATACTTTAGCTGTTGAGCTTAAAGTAAGGGCCTCTGTTTTTGCAGAAGCCCGTAAAATTTTATTTAAAAAATAAAACTAGATTTTACCAACAAGGTCCAAACCTGGTTTTAAAGTTTGTGAACCTGGTTTCCATTTCGCAGGGCAAACTTCATTTGGATTTTTAGCAATAAATTGCGCAGCTTGCGTTTTTCTCATTAGCTCTTCAGCATTACGACCAATACCGTTATCTTGAACTTCAGCTAATTTAATTAAACCTTCAGGATTAACTAAAAAAGTTCCACGGTAAGCTAAACCTTCAGATTCAATATGAACACCGAAAGCGCGCGTTAAGTGGCCAGTGGGATCAGCCAACATAGGATACTTAATTTTTTTAATTGTTTCAGAAGCACTATGCCATGCTTTGTGTGTGAAATGGTTATCTGTAGAAACAGAATAAACTTCAACTCCCATTTTTTGGAATTCAGCATATTTGTCGGCCATGTCGCCTAACTCTGTAGGACAAATAAAAGTAAAATCGGCTGGATAGAAAAAGAAAATGGACCATTTTCCATTTAAATCTTTATCCGTTACAGTTTTGAAACTGTCGTTATGATAAGCTTGCGCGCTGAAGCTTGTGATTTTTGTGTTGATAAGCGTTTGCATGAAATCTCCTTGGATGGTTATGTTTTCGTTAGTTAACTACTATATTTCGAGCGTTATACATAACATATACGGTTTAAACTATCATAAACTGAAACTAAATATAGGTATTATCGATATTATATCTAACATCATAGATGTAAACTATGATACGCTGCCCATAAGTCCATTAGATCGCTTAAAAATAAACACATGACAACTAAATTCAGGGCTCGATATAGTGATCAAAACAAGGAGTTCACATCATGAACAAGTTATTCATCATCGTTCTTACATTAATTGCTTTTAATTCTACCGTATCGGCACAAGAAGTTTGGGGTCAAGGAGGCGGATCATCATATTCTATGCCCGCAATCGAAGTTGGATTTAGATCAGGTTCAGCTAAATTGGAAAATTCAACTTCTGACAAGCAAGGTCTTGGTTATCAATTAGGCGCAACGGCCGTTTTTAATATTTCTGAAAAGTTTGGTTTAAAAACTGGTTTGATGTACACAGAAAGAGCTTTTAAATCGACAGTTGGTACTGCGAACATAGAAGGTAAAATTACTTATTTTGATATTCCATTTTTTGTTATGTACAAGCTTGAAGACTTTGTTGGCATTTACATCGGACCAACAGTATCGTTTCAAATTGGTGATAACATCAAAGGAACAACAACTGGATTTACAGATATAGAAAGTATGATCATACCTATTACTTTGGGCGCACAATTTAAATTTACGCCTGACTTGGGTTTAAATGTATTTTTTGAAAATGTATCTGGTGATTTAGCTCAAGGTGTCGATAAATACCGCGCTGTTGGTGCGACTTTGATGATTGCTTTAGACTAAATTAATTTCTTAAGGAGTTTTTATATGAAACAATTATTAATTATCACATTAACTTTAGGTTTGTTATCAATTGCAACGGCTGAAGAAGTGGGACTTAACGTTGACAAAATCAACGCGCAAGAAGACACAACAATTTCTATTTCTAAAGGCAATAAAAAATCAAATACAAAAAAATATACAATTTCTGAAGGCGAAAACCAAATCACAAGCGATAAAGAAGTTGTAAAAAAAGAAGCGCAACAAAGTTGGAAGATGGCTTGCAGCGATTGGAAAAAAGAATTTAGAGACCTAAACAAAGATAATAAAATTATTTCTATGAGCTGTGGAACAATGAATTGTACTAAAGACGGTGTTGAATCAACGTGTTCATCAGTGGCTAAATACAAAGTTCGTATTGTTGTCGAAGAGTAAAAGACCGACTAGAAAACTACTTCAAAGTTCTTAATAGATAAATTTTATTTTGATTATTCCCAATTTGAACATTTAAATTGGGCAAGGTCTCAGTCACTTTTTTATTAGCATCCACACCAGATAATTTAAATTCGTGCTGTCCTGCCTTAACAGGAATTTTAAGAACATGCATGGTTCTGGGGTATAAAGACCACTGTCTTAGATCAGCGCGGTCAGCAACAATCATCGTAATTAATGCAACGGCACCCAAAGCTTCATTTTTTTGACGAATTTGATCGGCCATGACGTGTTTTGCTACTCGGCCTCCGACCCTACGGGCAACAAGACTGTTATAATCTGCATCTAATGTTTTAATGGCAGCTGTTTCAAAACTATAAACAGGCTCGCTTTGGTATATTTCAGTAGAGCTACTTTGAATTCGTTCAACCTGTAAGGATTGCGTAAGACTACTAACGCTAATCAAGCGTGGATAAGTAGGCGCATCAGGTCTTGGGTATTTTCTGGGACCCCAACCCTGCATAAGTACAAAAATTAATTCAGATTTATTTTTTTCTTTAGCATAAGAAATTTCTTGTGGTGTAGCCCCGATTTTTTTAATTAAAGTATTAAACTGATCAGTACGGTTGGCCTTCCAGCACGATCTTAGCATGTCTTTAGCGACAGAGCGATAATTTTGATCGAGGAAAAAAGCATCCTTGTAGGAAATGCAAGCGTCATCATATTTACGATCTGATTCGTAAATAAGACCCGCCATGTACTGCGCGAAGGCATTTAATTCAAAAGGCTTTTTATCGTCACCTTGGTATTTTTGAAACTTATTGTTTATTTTACGAACCTCAACCATTGCCGAATCGCTTAGTCCTAGTTGAATAAAATTTAAAGCAATAGACACATTAATAAAAAGTTTTTCAAAAGTGTCACCCTTATATTGGATCATTTCTTCGTTTAAAAGCGTTGACGCGGCTACATTGCTAACTGAATGATAATCAATTTCATCAGCTAAAACTTCAGCCTGTAATAAAATTTGATTACTTTTTTTATAATCGCCACAGGCCTGCAAAGCAGAACCATAATCCATTAAGTAAACCAATTGATCTCGATTTTTTTCAGAACTTAGTTTATCTAAAGCCTCTAAAGCTGCTGGGCATTCACCGGCCACAAGATGATCTCGCGCGGGTTGGATTTTAGATTGATAAGTAGCACAACTGCCCAAGATAAGCATGGCAGTTGTGAGAAGAAAGAATTTAAACAAGGTTAAAAACCAATAGTTTTCTTTTTAAATGTTTTTCTTAATTGTTTGTTATTTGTCCAAGAAATAATACCTGTTTTTAAATTAGTTAAATTTAAAGTCACTTTGTAATAAACAGTTTTGTCTTTTCCAACTTCTTGAACAATTTGATCCAGGCGTCCATTGATAATGAAGTCGGCTCCGACTTGTTGACCCGCACCTTTTTTAGTTTGGTTGTTAACCATTCCAGAATTTTGATAATCATATTCGTTTGAAATATCTTGGCGTGCTTCCTTATCAACAAAAGCAACTTTTCCTGAATTAGTTAGTTCAACACGAACCATATCCATAATGCTTTGTGTGTCGATATGTTCATCTGTTTTATTTTGTAAATTGGTGACCATAACAATTGGCAATTCTTTTGCTGAATTAATTGATTTGTGGGCTACAAGTGAATCAACCATGTTTTTAACAACAACTTGCATATCAGTTTCCGACCATTTGTCATTCATTAGGTTTTGACGATTTGGATCTTCGTATTCACCTTTGACAAAAGCTTTCGGTCCACAGCCAACAGTTAATAATAAAATTGAAAGTAATAAGACTTTTAAAGACATAAGAGATCTCCTTGTGGACATTATTATCGTGAATAACGACATAAACCACAAGTCTTAATTTTTGATCTTCTTAAGGAAGAATTCCTTCTCTAGGCGTTTATAGTCTTCATATCTGACTAACGAGCCCATAGATTGACTATGCTTTTCTTTCAGTTCTTTTTCTAGCTGTGTCAATTTTTCGTAATCGTTTTTAAAACGAGTTTTTGTGAAGGTTTCACGACGTTCCTCAACATTTTGTACAAGCGCTTTCGAACCAGCTATGACTTCAATGGCTTTTTCTTCAGAAACTTTCCATTTTTTTAGCAAATGCTTTGTTGCTAATTTATGCCATTCAGATTGATTTTCTGTGTTCATATAGACTGCATAAAAATACTTATTGTATAAAGTGTTATCAACATATGTCTCGTAGTAGTCTTCTGTTTGCGGGACTTCATACTTGTTTTTTTCGATTGCCTCTTGTGCCTTAGAAGCCAGTTCACGTCTTTGTTCGGCCATAGGATCTTGGCTTAGTTTATCTTTTAAATAGCCGCCGCCCCAAAAAATGACCGCGTACATAACAAAAGCATTTAAATAAGTCTGATAAGTCTTCTTTTTTTGCTGGTTTTGCCAGTTTTGTATTTTTTCTTCGACTTTCAATTCTTGTTTTTGATCTTTAGATGACAATGCTAAATGTGAATTCATTGAATGGCTGATTGTTTCGACAGCATCATTAAAAATGAATCGGCCTTTTTTCTGAAACTGAACTTCAAGCTTCTGCGCTATATCATGAGAAATATCAATACCAATTTTTTCAAATAACTTTAAATTATGATCATTAATTTTTTGAAATTCTTTAGCTTGCTGTTTTTTAAACTCTTCTAGCTTTTCATTTTCTTCACTTCGTTTTTTAGAAACTTCATCGCTTAGGTTTCTAAAAGCCATTTTACGGTCAATAACAATTTTATCTTCGATCTTTTTAAGCTCTTCTTTTTTTAGGTGTAATTCGGCAATAACTTTATCAAAACTATCTTTTGCAGTCTGTTTTTCTAAAGCCAAACTATCGGCCTTGCTCTTAAGATCTACCAACAGAGCATCACCCTTAGTTTTTTGTTCAACAAATGATTTTTCGTTCTTTTCTTTTAGATCAGATATCTGCGCAAGCTCTTTATTTTTAGCTTCTAACAAATCTGAAACTTTTTTATTTTCAGTGATCAAATCACTGATTTTTGATTCTAGCTTAATGATTTCATTATTTTTTTCATCAAAGACTGTTTGATTATTTTTTAAGAAATCTAGTACAGACTGTTTTTTATTGGTTAATTCAAAAATGTCAGAATCAAGCGATTCCATTTCTTTTTTGTGTTTTTCGCGATCATTAGCCATTTCAATTTCAATTTCTTGATATTTTGCATAAACTTTTTCGCGGTAAATTACATCAAGGCGTGCTGTTTCACGTTTGTTAATCTCTTCATTCATTTTCTGTTTTTCGTCATCAATACTTTGCTCAAATGCCAATCGGTCTGCAGCCATTTTTTTTTCAGAGCCCGTTTGTTCGGCAACAACTCTTTGTTCAGCTTGAGAAACTAAATTTCTAGATTCTTCTAAGCTTTCAGCTAACATTTTTTCAGCTTCAGCTTTAATTTCGTAAGCTTTACCAAGAGCTTCTTCTTTAATTTTTTCAGCTTCGATCTGAGCTGATTGCAGCATGTATTCTACATTTTTTTTGTATTCAGCGATTTTTTCTTCAGTGATCTTATTCGCTTTTTTGTGAGCTTCGTTAATAATTAAATCAGATTTTATATCAGCATTCTTAAGAATAGTTTTTTTAATATTATTAGCTTCAGCAATAATATCTTGCGCATGTTTTGTTGGATTTTCGTACATGGGTCGCATGATCTCAAGATTTTTAAAATTATGACTAATTTTTTGATCCTCGCTGTTTAATTTACTTTCAATTTTATTTGATATTTTTTGCTCTAAAGATTCATCCACTGTAGGCATGGGAGGGGCAGATGAATCTGCAGCTGCTGATTGCGGAAACAGTGCGATTGTATTTTTATCTGGGTCTGCAGGTATAAACTGTGGTGGAGCTACTTTTTCAGGTCGCGGTTCATAGTTTATTTTC
>JAYUQO010000300.1:0-2505 GCA_043756765.1 Bdellovibrio sp.
GAAGTGCTAAATATACAAAGCAAAAATAAATTATTTTATATATCAAATATAAACAGCTACAATCAAATCGTAATCTCAGTGATACCACAGAATGTTGCACAAGTTTTGAAACTATTTAAGTCAGCTTCAATTCCGTGCATGAGATTGAATATTAAATTTCCATATCACTGTGAATTAATGCAGCCAGCTTTGGAGCAGTTCAGAAAATTTATTGACCAGTCAAAATATCAATTTAACGAGCCACGAACATCAATTTTGTCATCTGTAGATCGTAAAGTAATTTCAAAAAATAATTATTTGGATGTAGATTTCAAAAGTTTAATCAAAGACCAAATGTATTATTCCGTAAATTTTTTAGAGCAAATTCAGATTCTGAAAAAAAATAAGTATTTTAATTATATCGAAATTGGACCGGGAAGAATTCTAACAGACTTCATTAAAGACATTGATGCTGGTGAAAACATTCTCAAAAATCGAATGACTCTTGATATGTTGCCAACAACGCTCAAAAATAAAGTTGACGATACTGTCAAATCAAGTGGCAAGTTTCTACCACTTTTTAATAAAGCACTTAATTTTGTTACAGGCTATGAAATCGATAAATTCACCGTAAAAGATCGCTTGCAAGAAGATCTTGGCATTGACTCAATTCGAAAGGCAGAAATTATTTTTAAAGTTTTAGATGAATCAGGAATTAAAAACTCATCTAAGAACCAAAGCATACGTGTATCAGATTTATCGACAGTGGATGATATTTTACAGTATTTCGAACATCAGTATAAATCATCGCTAGTTGACGAGACAGAACAGACTTTGGAGTTTAGTAACGAATACAAATTTATGCAGCCGAAGTGGGTGGATTCAAAGCTTTCAAATTTTATTCAGCAGCTTGATTTTGAACAGTCAACACTTGAATTAAAATACAAAGACTACTCAAAAGCAGTCACTCTGCGGGAAAGTATAGTGCAGTTTATTAAAATCCCAGGTAATCAAAGAAAGTTAATTCAAATTCAAATTGAACCTGAATTGATTTTGACTGCTGAAACATTACTTACTCATAAATTGCAAACAGAACAATGGATTAAAGATTTTATAAACTTTTTTGCAGAATTAAAAATATCTGATCTAGTTTTACAAAAAGATTTATATTTTCAATTCATATTTAAATCCGATGGAAAAAATACAAATCATCGAATGAGCAAAATACTAAGATCATTTTTAAAATCATGGAGTCTTGAGATTTTGGGTGTAGGTTGTCAAATTATTGAATTGATAGATACGTCTTATGAAAGTTGTCAGCATGAGCTTGGTCTGAATCATCTGGATAGTAGCGCTGTCTATATTCGGTATATAAATAGCCAAAGACAAATTGAAGTATTAGTTTCTGATATTGAACAGCCGCAAACTACAGTAGACATAAAACGTAATACAAACATTGTGGTTCTTGGTGGACATTCGGGCATTGGCTGGGAGATCGTTAATTCTATAGATTCCAATTTAAATGTTAAAGTATTTTTGTTCGGTCGACGGCCTGAATCAGACCCCTTTGTACAACAGAAGCTAGAGCAATTAAAAACAAAGAATATAACAGCTTTCTACATATCTTGCGACACACGAGAGCAAAAGTTTTTTACAAGCTGTGTTGACGCAATTATTACTAAGCATGGTGAGGTATCATTACTGATTAATGCCGTGGGGATTATTCAAAATCAAATTCTATCAGAAAGCGCTACTCTTGATAGATTTACACAATTTGAAACAAAAGCAAAGACTGTTGAAAATTTGGTTGAAATTTATAATAAACATAACATTCAAAATATTATCTCTTTTTCTTCATCGACGGGATACTATTGGAATGCGGGTCAAGCTGTCTATGCTTTGGCTAATTCATATATAGATGTTGTTAGTGATATTGTAGACAATACTGTTTCAGGCAGAAGATTCCAATCTGTTGGTTGGCCACCGTGGGACAATGTGGGCGTTATAACTAACGAGTCCCCTATTCAAGCATTTATTAATTTCACAGGAGTCACTTATTTAAAACCTGAAGAAGGCGTTAAGTTTTTTTGGTCGGCAGTAGGGTCAGCAAGTGCGAACATTACAATTTTAGACGAAAACTCAAGCGTTCGTTATTATGCCGGCGGTGTAGATAAAAAATCTTTTAGACAGTTTTTCTCTAGTATTCAAACGCCATTTGTAGGGACTCATTTAAATTTGACAGGCTTAACACTACTTAAT
The DNA here is from genome assembly GCA_043756765.1 of Bdellovibrio sp. Taxonomy (GTDB): domain Bacteria; phylum Bdellovibrionota; class Bdellovibrionia; order Bdellovibrionales; family Bdellovibrionaceae; genus Pseudobdellovibrio. The sequence goes on from JAYUQO010000300.1 coordinate 2,239, forward strand.
TTACCTTACCTGAGGGATCACTGTTTATCTGGAAGACCTATCGTAGCGGCATCAAATATGATCGCTCTATTTATGCAGTTGGCTTATGTCATTTGGGGTAAGATTCCGGAGGCTGTTGAATTTACAGGCCATAATTTTATTTTTGTTGATGAAACAACATCATACGTCGGAATCGAATTCCAACGCACGTCCTCAGAAATTGCTATGAAGTTAAAAACCTCTTTTGTGCATTCTGAATGTAAAGTTTTGAAGGGACAGAAAGATTTA
>JAYUQO010000301.1:0-2489 GCA_043756765.1 Bdellovibrio sp.
CGCGAAGAACAACTTCGCAAACAATTTGCAAAGATGGAAGAAGCGATGTCGAAACTGCAGGGTCAAGGGGCCGCAGCGCAAGCGTCTTTAGTCGGAGGAGGAAGATAAGATGGGGAACCCGTACGCGAAATACAAACAGGCTTCAGTGATGACAGCCAGTAAAGAACAAATTTTACTGATGCTGTATGAAGGAGCTATCAAATTTACCAAAATAGCAATTTTAGCTATGGAAGAAAAACGAATTGCTGAACGCGGTTCGAATATTTTAAGGGCCTATGACATTGTCATGGAGCTTCACACAACGCTGGACCACAAAGTTGGGGGCGACTTAGCGAAGCAGTTAGAAAATCTTTATCTGTTCATGATGGATCAGTACACAAAAGCCAATATCAAAAGTGATGTTGAGCCTTTGAGATCCAATTTAAAGATTTTAGAAAATCTTTATGACGGATGGAAGCAAGCAATTGAAAAAATTAAAAAAGACAACGAACAGAAGGGGGCCTAGATGATTCGCTTAGTACAACTGCTCAATGAGAAAAACCATTTTCTAGAAAAATTTTATTCATTGAATGAAAGCCAAATAAATAAACTGCAGCAAGGAAAGTTCGATGATATCGAGAAATTCTATAACCAGCGTGAAGATCTATTAAAAATTTTGAAATATGTCGATTCAGAAATCAATAAATCCCACATGTCGCACAAAGACATTAACGGTTCGTTTGATTTGTCTCAGAAAGCTGACATCAAAGAATGTTTGCGTGCTAAAGAGCTTTATGTGAAGCGAATTTTGGATCAAGATTTAATTGTATTGGGTCTTATTGATGAAGCGAAATCACAAATCATTCGCGAGCTTCAAGATATCAAAAAAGCATCACGAGCGTTAGCTGGCTATAAGTCGAATACGATCTAAAGTAAATAAAGACATCTTGTTAAATGGCCAGTCAAAACACTGACTGGCCTGTCTAAAAAAAAGTGGATATCTGGTGTTTAAAGAAATAATAAAGTAGATGGCGATGGCACTCCGCTTGCTTTGATAGAAAGTGGCAGATCAGGAAGATCTGCTCTTTTTTTTCGGAGGACATGATGTCACAAGCTTCTGTTTTTAATTTCGCCTTTGGTCAAGTTGAGCAATCGTTACGATCAAAAAAACCGTACGATGCACTAAGAAAGCTAACTGAAATATCTAACAGCTGCAGCAAAGATATAAATTATCTAACACTGTTGGCAAAGACTCAGCTGGCAATCAAAGATTTCAGAAGTTTAATTAAGACTAGGCAAGAAATTGTTCTTCAGCGCGGAGCTGTTAATGACGTTATGAATTTAATGATCGCATTTTATCAGCTGAATCTAAGAAATGAAGCCTTAGACGTTGGCTTGCAGCTTCAAGGTAAGGACTTGTCATTTGCAGAAGAGCAAAAGCTAAGCAAAATGCTAGTCAAAATTTATTTAGAAGAAAATGACTTCGAAGGCGCACAGGAAGTTATTACGAATTCGATTCTGTCCGAGTCTGATGACTTTTTGTTGTGGGCTCAGGGGATTGTTCATTTAAATGCAGACAAAAAGGATCAGGCCTTGGATTATTTTCGTAAAGCGGTACAGCTTAATAAAAATAACGACCAGGCGTGGGTCAGTTTAGGTATGATGCATAAAGAAATGGGCGACGAAAGCTTGTCGATTGCCAATATAGAAAAAGCCATCGATTTGAATCCATATAATGCTTCAGCATTAAAGATACTTACGCACGCGACAATCAGAAATGGTGAAAAGTCTGAGTCCGCGTTCGATCACCTAAGAAACTATCTAGCGGAGTTCTGTTTCGACGAAGAGATTAGTCTTTGCCATGTGCAAATGCTGTGTCAGCTAAAACAATGGTCTATGGCTGAACTAGAAGTTGAAAAATTGCTACTGCACCAGCCCCATGGCGCTTACAGTGAAGCTGCAAAAAATATTAAAAAGTCGATGTTTGAAGCTCAAGTTATGTGTTAGCCTTTTTATGTGAAAATTGTCATTCAAGATAGCTTCAAAAATCTGATTGATTTCTCTAGGTTTGAGGCTGTCATTTTAAATAAATTTACATCGGTTCCTGAAGCAGAGGTTGCCATTGGCAATGTCAGCTTTTTTAGTGATTTTGCTGACAAAAACTTGCCCCGATATCCTATTCTTATTGCAGACATCGAGCTGCTTTCGATCCAAGATCTTTGCTTGGTGCAACCATTTCATGTGCAGAAAATTTCAGATTCTAATAACTTGTTGCCTTTGCTAACAGGTCTTGAAGAAAAAATGAATCTGCGCCATCAAGCAAAGATCATTACTAAAGAAATTCAAAAAAAACGCCGAGAGCTTGAGATTCTGAATGAGCAATTGGTTTCTGAAAGCAAAGTGCAGTTTCAATCACTTGAAAAGTCAAATTTCGAAGAGATGGATAAAAATCTGAACGAAAAAAGCCTGTTGTATTTTTTGGATTTTATCAGTTCTGAGTCTTCAAATGA
>JAYUQO010000302.1:0-2484 GCA_043756765.1 Bdellovibrio sp.
AGTTGATTTTCCTGCATTCGGAAAACCGATAATTCCAACATCAGCAATTAATTTAAGTTCTAGTGTGACTTCGCGTGTGTGGTTGTCTTCACCAGGTTGTGCGTATTCTGGGGCTTGGTTCACACTAGTTTTGAAAAAAGCATTGCCTTTGCCGCCGCGACCACCAGTTAGAAAAGACACTTCACTGCTTTCAGTCAGGTCATGTAAAACTTCATTAGTTTCACCATCGCGAATTATTGTTCCGCGCGGGACAATGAGAACAAGATCTGCGCCAGCTTGGCCTGAGCAATTTGAAGCAGCGCCTGCATGACCGCTTTCAGCTGAATATTTTTTTAAAGATTTGTAATCAACCAGTGAATTAATATGCTTTGATGTTTTAAAAATAATATCGCCGCCCTTGCCGCCATCGCCGCCGTCCGGGCCTCCACGAGGAGCAAATGCCTCACGTCTAAATGTGACCGCACCTGCGCCGCCGCGACCTGATGATACTATTATTTTTACTTCATCGACAAATTTCATACTCACCCAAACTGACAGAACCTAATAAACTGTTTCATTAGCTATAATTTAAATAAAAAGGGAGCCTTGAAGGGCTCCCTCTTATTCAATTGTTTTACGTAAGTATCTTATTACGCAGATTTAGGATAAACGCTAACTTTAAATTTTTCTTTCGAAAATCTTTCAAACTTAACATGTCCATCAACAACAGAATAGATTGTATGGTCACGGCCCATTTTTACGTTATTACCAACATGAAATTTTGTACCACGTTGACGAATAATAATTGTTCCAGACTTAACTAACTGTCCGCCGAATCTTTTCACGCCTAGTCGTTTCGACTGTGAATCTCTTCCGTTCTTGGTACTACCACCAGCTTTTTTACTTGCCACTGTATGCTCCTATTCCTTTAAAATATTTAAATAACTACTTCGTTTTTTTAGCGGCTTTTTTAGCAGTCGCTTTTTTAGTTGTTGCCTTTTTAGCAACAGTTTTCTTTTTAGGTGCTGCTGCTACTTTTTTTGCTTTAGTTGCTGTTGGAGCAACGGCTTTTTTAGCGGCGTGACGACCTAAACCGATTCCTGCTTCAGCTCTTGCGCGTGAATCAGAAACTTTAGTTTCAATTCTTTCAATTCTTAATGCAGCCATGTCTTTAACAACAGGTTTTGCATCTGTTTTAGATATTTGACCATCTGGAGAAGTAATTGATTTAATAAATAATTCTGTAAAGTTTTGTCTGTGTGTCGCAAATTTTCTGTAGCCTTGACGACGTTTTTTCTTAAAAACGATTACTTTTTTAGTTTTAGCCTGTTTAGTAACAACAACGGTTACTAATGCGTTTTTAACGATTGGTGAACCAACATGAGTTTTATCGCCACCGACTAAAAGAATTTCCGAAATCGTAAATTCAGAACCTAAGTCGTTTTCAAGCTTTTCAACTTGTAAAATATCACCGGCTTGCACTTTATACTGTTTTCCGCCAGTTTTAATAATTGCGTACATATTTCCTCCACATAAAATGTTTATGACAAGGTCCTTTTGTGCCATTATCAAAGGACAGAGTCAAAGACATATTTTTGTGTCCTCGACGCCTCTAAATATCTTAAATTTAATCTGAAGGTTAAAATTCGCAATATCATTGCCATTATTATCAAATGAGTATATCAAATCATCTATGCGGGCTATAAACACTATTCTAAGTCAGAAAAAGAACTCGATACTTTATGGCCTACCCCAAACAGGAATCAGTTATTTTCTGAAAAATCATGCCTCAGTCGATCTTTATCTGGATTTCGCTGACGGTGATGTGTACCGAAAATTCGTTTTGAACCCTAATTTTTTAACAGTTTTACTTGCGGATACGATTACAACTGTTGTGTTGGATCACTTTATCGACATAGATCCTATGATTGAAGTCATTCGAAAAGTGATTTCAAAAAATCAGAAAATACATTTTGTAATAATCACCCAAAAACATGACATCAAAAAACTAAAATCACTTGATTTCAATCTTTATTTTATTCTACCAGAAAGCAGTCAGTCACAGGATTTACGTAGCGGATTTGCGTTGTCTTATTATACATATGGCCATTTAAATGGTGTTCTTTATAATCCAAATCCTATTTTAAAATTAAATGAAATTTCAGGCGAGCTTGTCAAAAGATGCAGTTTAAAAAACAAAACAATGACTCTATTACTTTTAAATTTATTGGCCGCAGATCAAGAACGTATTGTTAACTTCGAAAAATGGTCAGATGAACTGAAATTACCCAGCCGAACTCTTAGAGAATACTATTTAAGACTAGTCGATGAAGGCTACATCTATGAAATAGATGATTCAGGCGACACAAAAAGAAAGAAATTTTATTTTTTAGATGTTGGTTTAAAGAATGCGTATAAAAACGTATTAGATGTCGAAGATTACGATGTTAACATTGAACAAAACTTTGAAGATCTTATTTTTTTGGAATTACTTAAATACAGTTT
>JAYUQO010000303.1:0-2482 GCA_043756765.1 Bdellovibrio sp.
GTGATTGGCTCGACTTCTAAGTTATTAGAAGAAGTTGAAAAAAATAAAAATTATACAAAATTTATTGTAGCCACTGAAACAGGAATTTTTCATCAAATGAAAAAGCTACGTCCCGAGGCCGAATTGATTCAAGCCCCTGTTGTCGATGAAAACTGCGCTTGTAATGACTGCCCTTACATGAAAATGAATAATCTTGAAAAAATAGCACAGGCTTTAAGAACTTTTAAGCCTGCAGTTGTGTTAGATGAAAAATTAAGACAAAAAGCATTTTTATCTTTAGATCGTATGATGAAAATAACTTCAGGCCAGACAGTCACTTGGCCAAAGGAATTTCATGACCCTGCCCTTTAAAACTTTTGCTCAAAAAATTGTTTCTGAAATTACTATTTTGGATGACATTTTAGACGTTAATCTTTTAATGAGTGATAAATTTAACTCTCAAGAAAAAAATTACCGTTTAGCTATTCGTAATAAAATTATTGAACTGAATTCTGCTGAATTAACTTCAGAAGATATTTTCAATTTACAAAATTTAAATGTTCTACCAAGACTTAATAAAAAGTTTGTATCAATTTCACACTGCCAAAGCTTAGGGGGATTTGTAACCAGTTCACAGCCCGTGGGTTTTGATATTGAAGAAATCGCACGTATTAAGCCGGAAGTGATCCAAAGAATTTCTCAAGAAGTTGAAATTAAATCAGCACCGCAGCTGTATTACCTATGGCCTGCTAAAGAAGCCGCTTTTAAAGCCCTCTCATTATACCGTAAGGAAAAACCAACAGTGGCCTCAAGCTTACGTATTCAGAATTGGAAACAGATCCAATCAAACTTCGGAAGTTTTTATTTTTTTGATGTTTTCCATTCGGAAAATCTCAGTTTGAAACAAGGCCATGGCTATATTTTTCATGATTCGACTCATATTAGTTCAATTTTTTTTGTCGATTTGACTTAAAAAATATTTCAAACTGCCGCTACTTAACCAAAGTCTAGTTCGACCCGATGAAGTAAGTATCGGAGGACTTAGTTTATGGGTGCAGTGAATAGAAAGTTTCGGTCATCACCTAGAAAAGATATTGGAAAAGACCTTGTGCCATTAACGCTAGATTCTTTTTCATCGCTAGAAAGCTTAGAAAAGCTAGCTAAGTACGGTGAAATCGTTCAAGCGTCTTCGACGGGGATTCTGATTCAATTCAAACGTGAAGACTTTTTAAAGAAAGAATTAAAATCAAATTTGAATATCGATTCGCTTATAGGTAAGAAAGTTTACTTTAACATTCATGAAATGGATCTTGAAATATCAGGAACCGTGGCTAGAACCAAATTTTTAGGCAAAAAAGGCTTTCAAGTGGCCATTGATTACAGCCGTGAAGCCCCACAGTACTGGCGTGAATGTTTAATGGATTTGTTACCGTCATAAGATAAAAAGACAGAGTAGTGTGCTGTTATAGCTGAATAAAGGTCGGCAACCCTGTTTCGCTAATAAGCACCACTGAATAATGTGGTGGTAAAAACCATGAAAGAGCTTCTGCGATACCTGCGTGCTCTTTTTCCGGTGGATGACCTAGTGATTCTAAAGAAAAAGCTAAATCATAATTTTTTGCATCAACAGATATCATTAAAATCTTCGGATTAAAAATACCTTGATCATTTAAAAAAATTTTCATTGTCTGGCGAACATACACCGGCAAAAATTTTTCTGTGGGTGCACCAGAAATAATTTTTTGATTTGAATAGTCAACTTCACCTGAAGATTGCGCAAGATCTGATTTGATAAAATAACCTGTCTCAATAAATGACCAAATCATTCCATAAGAAAAAACAAAATCAGGATAGGGTTCACGTCGTGGGTTAACCACAAGACCAATGCCTTTTGTTGAAAGCCATTTCAGTATTTTTTGTGAGCTATCAATGCGTTCGCCATCAAATTGTGTTTTATTTTTTTCAGTGATGATTTCACAAATTAAATAGGGCCAATTATCAGGGCCTTGTTGCGGATCAACAGATAGTAATCCAACTTCACATTCACTAAAAAGTTTAAAGAATTTTTCATCCCAAACTGAATTTCGATTTTGTTCAGGTGTACAAAGATGTTCAACTAAATTCATTGCAAAAACTTACTCGGTAATTAAATTTTGCACAACGACTAATGTTCTGTAGCCCTGCCAGCGAATTAAATCACCTTGTTTCGTTTTAGCAACGGTACCGTCACGATTCATTTTTGGAACTAAGCCTTTGCCTGCGGTCTCGACTGTTTTATAAACAACTGGCGCCATATTTGGGTGTAAGCGAACGCAACCGCCAGAAGCTCTTTTTCCTAAACGGCCTTCAGTGCCTGCAGGGGCTTGATGAGTTGCAATACCTGATTCAAAAAACACAGCGTAAGGCATCCATGTTTTCCATAAATTAGAAAAATATTTTTCGTCTAATTTGTCTACATCAAAATAGCCTGTTGGTGTTGTTGACCAATAAGCCCGAATCGAAC
>JAYUQO010000304.1:0-2480 GCA_043756765.1 Bdellovibrio sp.
AGAAGTTTAAGTTCAGCTTGAATTTTATTCTTCACTTCATTTAACGTTGTGTTTCTGAGCCATACACCAGATGAATAAGCATGGCCACCACCACCTAAATTAAAAGCTGCTGTATAAGCCATATTAGACAATGTACTTCTAAAACTGATTTTATATTCGTTGGGGCTGGTTTCGCGAATCAGGTAAGCAAATTTAATGGTTGGAATCAGAGTAAATAGATCAATCAGATCATTCACATCATCACCAGACATTTTGTATTTATCTAGCTGGGCTAGATTAACATAAAGCCCAACGACTTGGTTATTTGCCTGATATTCGGCAGTAGTAATTAACTCCGCCAAAAAATTCATTTTAAGTGGTGTCCAGTGGGCAAAAAGCGAACGCTGTATTTTTTCTGTATTAATTTTAAAATCGGCTAAATGAGAAGCAATTAAATGTGATCTTGAAGAGTTCTTAACAAGTTTGAAAGCTTGAGTATCAAAAGTGAGGCTGGCATAAAGCGCTTCAGCGATGGTGTCATCAAGTGTGATATCTAAATTGAGGATCAGATCGTAAATGACTTCACCTGTTGAAGCTGCTGATTTATTGATGTGTCTAAAAATTTTAGGATAAGACGTCGTGATGTGTTCAATATGATGATCGATAAATAAGATAGGGATGTTAGCGCTTAAGGCCTGATCGTAAACAGGGCTGCAAAGTTCACCCTGATTCGTATCTAAAACAATCAAAAGAGTTTTATCAGTCGGGATAATTTTAGAGATTGAATTCAACTTTTCCGTCAGGAAAAAATAACGTTCAGGAATTTGATCTACTGGCATAAAATTCACTTTTTGTGTGGGAATAGTTTGAAGTGCCCAATAAAGCGCAGCCAAACTGCCAAGACCATCACCATCAGAGTTTTTGTGAGTTGTTAATATTATATCTTTAGAGGATAAAATAAGTTCACGTACAGCGGATATGTCCAGATTTTGCAGATTTTCAGATTGAGCTATTGAGTTGGTCGTATTTGATGTCATAGAGTCCTATGATAGTATGACGCACAGTAGCCTGTCCTCTGTAGTTTGTTAAAACCCATTTTTTTTGGTATAAAATAAGACTTTAGAAGAGGACACAATGGCTGACGCACTACCAATTACACTCAGAGGAAAGCAAATTCTTGATGCAGAGCTAAAAAAGCTCATTTTTGAAGAACGACCTGCGATTATTAAAGCCATTGAAGAAGCCCGAGCGCACGGCGATATCAGTGAAAATGCAGAATACGATGCGGCTAAAGAACGCCAAGGAATGATTGAAGGTCGCATTGGTGAAATTCAATATAAAATTTCTGGAGCAGAAGTTATCGAACCGTCATTGATTAAATCAGACCGTATTGTTTTCGGCGCCACTGTTGTGATTGTTGATCAAGACACCGATGAAAAATCAACATATCAAATTGTAGGCGTTGATGAAGCTGATGTTAAAAACGGAATGATCTCTGTGTTGTCACCTATTGCACGTTCTCTTATCGGTAAAAAAGCAGGAGACATGGCTACTGTTCAAAGTCCAAAAGGTGATAAAGAGTACGAAATTATTTCATTTAAATTTGTATAAGCTCGTGAGATTCCAATGAAAAGAGCCGTCATAGATCAGGCTGGTTTAAAAATTATTTTCATCGGGCTTATTATCGCGATTTTTTTTGGTCTTATTTTTAAATCTCAGGTTAGACCCACTGTTGTTTCCGAAAGATTGCAAAAAACTTTAGATGTTCTTAAACGTGATTTGAATGTTGATTTTGAGTCAGCAGAAGTTAAACTCAGCGATTGGGGATTACCCCGCGCTACAGTTGAAATTAATGGCCTAAGATTAAGCCCAGTTATTCAAAGTTGTCAGAACAATCAGATTTACATTGAAAAATTATCTATTCCATTAAATTTCAGCCTAATTTTTTCAAAAAATAAAAAAAACCAAGAAATAAGTACATTAAGGGCTTCACTGATTGAAATCAGAATCGATCGTTTGAGCCACTGTTTTAAAAGAAACGAAAATAGCCACACTGAAAACAGTGAAAACATTGCTGCAACTACGACTGATGTAACAGAGCCAATACAAACTTTAACACCAAGTGAAGTGAAACAAAATTCACTGAATCGCTTTTTTAATCAGTCAACAGCGCTTAATGAAGTCAGTATTGATCGGTTACGTCTAATTGCACCGGAAATTTTTAAATTACCAGTCGATCTAAATGCTGTGCAATTAAATATAAATTCCAGTGATGATAAAATTAACACTATAGACATTCAGGCACAAATGCTGTCGTTTAAAGATAGTACGAAAAACTTTTACTTGTTAAAATCAGAAATAAATCTGAAAGCTCAGACTCAATTAGAAAATGATCAAATTGATCTAAAATTGAATGTTAATGGTCTGTTGATTGATCGTCCATTTGCTTTTAATGTACGCTATGACCAAAAAAATAATTCTTTAGAATATATTGGCGAAAT
>JAYUQO010000305.1:0-2476 GCA_043756765.1 Bdellovibrio sp.
CGGATGAATTTTATCAAGAAATTTTAACTGATTTTAAATCATCGCAAACAAATTTATTTAACCCAAAGCCTGATCAGCTTTATTTGTCTTATGATCAAGTTAAATACCCTAAAGAATCTATGGTGTTTCAGTTTTCAAATTTAGCCTTTATGCATGATGAAGCATTAGATGAAGAAAGAATTGAATACAGATCGTCGATGCTATCAGAATTTTCACAAATTGCCTTTAGTCATACAGCTGGATCGCCTGAGTGGGTCACGGCCACACATGCAAAACTTTCTGCGTGGCAGAATGATAAATATAAAATTTTTATATCTTACAAGAATCAAACCCAACTAGACCGATTGAAGGGTTTATTTAATAAATTAGAAATTGCTATTGAATACGCTAAACAAACTGACTATCTATGGGGTAATTGGCTGGGGTTTCTAGATCAAAAAAACCAACCTGTCACACTTATCCCCCGTGATCTTAAAGAGACCTTGTTATTACAAGATGAACAGATTGTTTTTCTTCGAGCTGATGATTTTTTCGGACGAAAACAGCGTGCGCAAACTGAAAGTTCTTATGAAGAGTTTTCTAAAAATGCAAAGCGACTTAGTTTTGGTGATTTAAAATTAAATGATTTAGTAGTTCATATTAAACACGGTATCGGCATTTATGAGGGTTTAAAAATCATGAATGTGGGCGGTGTTGAATCTGAATTTATTCAGGTTTCATACAAAGATAAAGATAAATTGTATTTACCGGTTTATCGTGTGGGACAACTGCAAAAATTTTCTGGAGCCGCACAAACATCTATTTTAGATAAATTAGGCGGAGTTGGTTGGGAAAAAACAAAAACTAAAGTTAAATCTCATTTACGGGATATTGCTGCAGAACTTTTACAGCTTTACGCTAAGCGGGCTGAAATTCACCGTGATCCATTAATTTTAGATGAAGTTAAATATGGTCAATTTGAAAGAGCTTTTCCTTACGATGAAACGAATGATCAATTGCGTGCCATACGTGAAATTCAGAAAGATTTTCACAGCGATAAGCCAATGGATCGACTTGTTTGTGGTGATGTGGGTTTCGGTAAAACAGAAGTTTCAATGCGCGCAGCTTTTCAAGCTGTCATCAATAAAAAACAAGTGGCGGTTCTTGCACCAACAACAGTTTTAACTTTTCAACATTTAGAAACTTTTAAAAAACGATTTGCAGGATTTGATTTTAATATCAAATCTTTAAATCGATTTGTTTCAACGACTGATCAAAAGAAAATTTTGGCTGAATTAAAAGACGGAAAAGTCGATATCTTAATTGGTACACACAGATTATTAAGTAAAGATGTCGCTTTTAAAGATTTAGGTTTATTAATTGTCGATGAAGAACAAAAATTTGGTGTTATTCATAAAGAAAAAATTAAAAAAGTTCGTATTAATGTAGATACGCTAACACTATCTGCTACTCCCATTCCTAGAACATTAAATATGAGTTTTATAGGAGTAAGAGACCTATCAATTATTAATACGGCACCTGTTGATAGGCTTCCAACAAGAACATTTGTTTCTAAATTTGATCCTGAGCTTATTCGCAAAGGCATCACAGCTGAAATAGCCCGAGGCGGACAGGTTTATTTTATTCATAATCGCGTGCAATCAATTTATGGCATAGCTGATGAGATCAGACAAATCGTGCCACAAGCCCGAATTAAAGTGGCCCATGGACAAATGGCTGAAAACGAACTTGAAGAAGCCATGTTAGCATTTTTTGCTCATGAAATTGATGTCTTAATTTGTACGGCCATTGTTGAATCAGGAATGGATGTGCCAAAGGCCAACACCATGTTTATCGATCAAGCCCACATGTTTGGTTTATCACAGCTTTATCAACTTCGCGGACGCGTGGGTCGTAGTAAATCACGGGCCTATTGTTATTTATTAATGCCGAAAGATCGTAAACTAGAAAAAGATGCTCAAGAAAGATTAAAAATTATTCAGGATAATTCAGCACTAGGTTCAGGAATTAAAATTGCGCAGTATGATTTAGAACTCAGAGGTGCAGGAAACATTCTAGGCGATGATCAATCAGGTCATGTTAATTCAGTCGGCTATGAAATGTATATGGATTTATTAAATGAAGCTTTGGCTGAAGCCAAAGGTGAAAAAACACCTGATCAAGAATTAGATCCAGAAATTAATTTACGAATTCCAGCGTTGATTCCAGAAAACTACATTAAAGATATTCGCATTAGATTAAGTTATTACAAAGCCTTGGCAGATATTAAATCACAAGAAGATTTGGATCAGATTGAACTTGAACTTAAAGATCAATTCGGGGAACTACCAGAACCAGTTATTAATTTAATGGGCTTAATGCTAATTCGCCGACAATGTAAAAACTTAGGTGTTCGTGATATCAGTGCAGGACTAAAAAATGTGTCTTTGATATTCACTGAGCAAACTAAATTAACACCACAAACAGCCATTCAACT
>JAYUQO010000306.1:0-6451 GCA_043756765.1 Bdellovibrio sp.
TTCTTAGGAAGCTTATGGTGGACAGTGCCTTTTTCATCAAAAATTTCAGGGTCTTTTCCAAACAAAAAATCAGTGACGGCTTTAAGTATTTTCATAGGTTTAATGATATCTAAATGACTCATTATGAGTCAATCAATATGGAGTTACCGAACCTGTCGAACAATTTTTGCGAACTCATGCTATAAATCGATATGGCCTATCTGGGTGTCTCTAATGTAAACAAAAGTCTGGCATACGGTTTCCATACTAATAATGTAACGACATTAAAAACATAAGGAGACTTATATGAAAACAACACTTTTAACATTAGCTGCTTTGATGGTTTTAAGCCAAAACACATTAGCAAACACAAAAGTTTGGACTTTCAAATACAAGGTTTCGCAAAAAGAAAGCTTTGAAATCAGAAAACCTGCTGAATCTAAAGATCAAGCTTATAAATTGGCAGCTAAAGAGTGCTTTCAAAAACTAACACAGGGCACATATCCTGGTGAGTCTAAAGGTTTAGAGATCATCGATGTTTGCGCTAACCCAAAAATGTAGTAAGACATAGCTATGTTTAAAGGGCAGTTACTAGTTATTTTAATTTTAAGTCAATTTTTTGTGACGCCTATGGCGTTAGCAAAAAACACAAACGAGGCTTCTCCAAAGGTGCTTCTGATTAGCGATATAGATGATACGATTAAAGTGTCACATGTCTTAAGTTATAAATCATGGGACCCGGCTGTTGTTTTAAGAGTTATCAACTCAACAACTCCGTTCAAGGGAATGGCTTCGCTTTACCAAACTTTAAAAAATCAAAATTATTCTCAGTTTAGTATGGTTTATTTAAGTAATGCGCCATCTAAAAAAATTGGGATCACTTTCATAGAAAAATCACATAAAAAATTAATTTTGAATAATGGATTTCCGCAGGGAGAACTCTTACTTAAAGATATCGCTTTTGATAAAGATCACAAAATTAAATCAATCAGAGAAATGGTTAAAAAATACAATCCAACTGTGGTTATTATGATCGGCGATAATGGCGAGCAAGATGCTGTCGTTTACAGCCAAGCTGCAACCGAGCTTAAAGCGCAGGGTATTTATAGCGCGACGTATATACACCAATTATATTGGTCACAGTCTATAAAGGAAAAGGGGCAGCTGCTGAAGGCAGGTCAGACTGGCTATGCAACACCATTTGAAATTGCCTACGATCTTTACTTGCGGGAACTCATGAATCAAACATCATTAGAATGGATGGTTAAAAACATGATACCAGATATATCTCAAGAAAAATCAAAATTTTTCCTCATCGATATATTAACAGCTGTGACATTTCCGTCATTTAAAAATTGTGCTGATTTTAAATGGATTTGGCCAATTCAAAACAGTTCTGAAATCACCCAATTTAAAAATCACATTTTTAATCGATGTTCGAGACATGATCAAGACTAGTCTACCCCAGATTTATCAAAAATTAATACCTTCTAAAATACTGAATTTGGGTATTCAAGAAACCAAAGCCACATGTAGCGATTGTCTGCGTTCGCGTGACCAGCGCTTTAGTTATGCTTACAAACCGAATTTAAAATGTTGTACTTTTCAGCCTTTTTTACCGAATTACGCAGTTGGTGGAATTCTTGTAGAAAGATTAAATGGGGCTGAGCGGATTTTAGAAATCATTAAAAATAAGGACTACAACTTACCGCTGGGACTGTTTCCCAATTTAGAGTACCAGCAAAAATTTACCAAAAAAAATAAATCTGATTTTGGGACAAAATCAGATTTATTATGCAAGTATTACAATCAATCAGAAAACCAATGTTCTATTTGGAATTACCGCGGCGTTGTTTGTACAACTTATTTTTGCACCAGTGATTACGGAAAAGACGGACAAAATTTTTGGAAAAAAATGAATGATTACTTAAGCTTTACAGAAATGGCCTTAGCTGAAGATTGTTTAGTGCTTAAAGATTTCTCACCTAGAGACATTTCAGATCAATTAGTCTATTTGAATTTCTCGGACTTTGAATCAATGGATCAGCACAAATTAACAGCCCTGAAGTATAAAAAAATATGGAATGGTTATCAGAACGAAGTCGATTTTTATAAGTCATGCTATCAGTTAGTTAAAAATCATTCACGAATCGATTTTAAGAAAATATTATTAAATCAGGGTCTAGCTCTTGAAAAAGAAGTTTTAAAGGCGGGGTTATGTCTTTAGTTGAAAAATCAAACAAGCTAGTTGCTGATTTTAAAAGCTGTCAGAACTGGGAAGATAAATACGAAAAAATTATTCTTTGCGGAAAAAATTGGCCAGGGTTAGATGATGAATTTAAAATTGAAGATTTGAAAATTAAGGGCTGTCAGTCTCAGGTTTGGATTAAAGCAGAACTCACTTCTGAAGGTCTTATGACCTTACGAGGCGATAGCGATGCCATCATCGTTAAAGGATTAGTGGCCATTGTATTAACTGTTTACAACAATGAAACTCCTGAAAATATTTTGAAATATGAACCGCTTTTTTTGAAAGAAATTGGTCTGGACTCTGGTCTATCACCAAGCCGGACAAATGGGCTTTATTCTATGATTAAACAAATAATGTATTATGCAACGGCGTTTAATTACATCTTAAATCGAAAATAAACGTGTATGTCGATTTGCTATGATATAGCCTTTATTCATGGGACGAATTTGTCGATAATAATGATATGAAATTAGTACTACTCACAAGCCTCATAGTGTTCTTTTTTACAGAAATTAGTGTAGCTGGACGTATCCGCTTACGCAAAGTTAAAGAAACACCTAAAGTCTGCGCACACATGGTTGAAGACAATTATCTGTCGCGTAAGAACCGTAAGGTTTACGGGACATTACGAAATAGTCTTATCTTTGAAGATCAAGTTTTAGTCGTTGATGATTTAGGCCAAAAAATTTGCCAATGGCCTAACGAAAAGTGGGCCTCATTAGGGGATGTGACAAAGTACAAATTCTACATCGATGAGAAACGAAATAAGATCTATTCGTACTTAAAAATTGCTGAGGCTAATCAGTATCAAGTGGCCGAAGTGGATATCAATAATTGTCAGTTGGGTAGTTTGCAGACAGTTGAATCATTAGAATTGCCTAAATGCGAGAAAGCAAAAAAAATAAAATCTAAAAAATCAAAAAGTGTGAAGGCAAAAGCAACTGTTGCAAAATCGAGCGTAAAATCAAGTGCTAAAGCTAAATCTAAAAAAACTGTTAAAGGCTCTAAAAAAGCACCTCGAAAAACAGCTTCAAGTAAATAGCCGTTACTTATAGACTTCTTTGCGATGGCCTATTTTGATGACAGTAATTTTTAGAATCTGATTCTCGATAAGATAAATAAGGCGGTAATCCTGGATGCGAACTCTGTAAAGCTTATCGACACCTTTCATTTTTTTAATTTGCAGCAACTCAGTATACGGATTTAAAGATAGCAACTGAACGGCATCTAGAATTTTCTGTTGAATGTTAGCAGGAAAGCTTTGCAATTCTTTAAGTGCGCTCTTTTTGAATACGACTTCATAAGGCTTAGATCTCATTTTTTTAACTTTTTAAGTACAGTCTGAAAAGAGACTTCCTCTTCATTTTTTCTTTCGTGATAGCTAGCAATATCTATTTCATCTTCAAGTTGTTCGCGAATAGCATTTTCAACGACGCTTTGTATTTTAAGACCATGTTTTTTGCAAAAAAGCGAAAGAGCTTCTTTTAATTCAAGATCAATATTTGTAGAAAGTGTAACTTGTTTGGTTGCCATAAGATTATTATCCTTTATAAATCTTGAAAAAGCAAGATTTATAAAGGATAAGCAAGTATTTGTAAATAAGCTGTTGAATTATTTGGGTTTATTTAACTAAATCGTAGCAAAAACTTTATGAGTATCATCTAAATCATCAACAGCTGTTAAAAATTCTTGAACATCTTTAAGTTGGGCTTCGTTTAGGTCAGTCATATTTGTTGGTTTATAACCCAGTGAAGCCGAAGTAATTACCCAACCACGACCTTGTAAAGCTGAGCGAACCACATCTAAATTTTCTACGCCGCAGGCAAATTCATAACTACTATCATCGTTTTTTGAAACATCATCGGCGCCAGCTTCGATGGCTTCTTCATCTATATCAAATGATCCAGATTTCGTGGCCTCAATAAGACCCACGCGCGCAAACATCCAGGCTACGCTGTTTGTTTCGCCTAAATTGCCTTCATGTTTTTTAAAAACACTTCGCATTTCAGGAGCTGTTCTATGTTTGTTATCTGTTTGGCATTCAACGATCACACCAACGCCATGAGGGCCGTAACCTTCGTAAGTTAATTCTTCAATAATTTTTCCATCATCTAAAAGACCTGCGCCTTTTTTGATTGCGCGATCAATCGTATCATTGGGACAAGATACTTTTTTAGCGGCATCGATCGCTAAACGAAGACGGGGATTCATATCAGGGTGAGGGCCACCGGCTTTACTGGCAACGGCAATTTCTCGGGCAAGCTTTGTAAAAAGTTGCCCTTTTTTTTGTGCGTTTTCTGATTTTCCTGCATTTTTCCAGCTCTTACCCATAACTGACCTCGTTTAGATTAAACCCTATGATTTCATCAGTTAAAGAATTTGTCTAGATCTGACCCACGTGATAATGGTCTTCTATGTGGGCTTTTTTAGAAAAAGATATCTATCAAAAAATTAAAATAGCTAGATCCTTAACTGGAAATGAGTCAAATAATGGCACCCAGTCTCCTCTGCTTCCAGCTCGTGATATTGAAGTTATCGCAGTTAAGTTTCACCCACCTAAAAAAGGGTTTTCTACAGCCGAAGGCCAAGCCCGTATGCTGCATGATCTAGCTAATATAGAACTTCAAGCGATGGAATTAGGTATCCGAAGTCTTTATGATTTTCCGGATGCTCCACAAGCTTTCAGAGAACAGCTTTTTGCTGTTGTTTTATCAGAGGCCGACCATCTAGAAATGTGTCTGATCGAATTAGAAAAGCTAGGCTATTCGTGGGGGCACTGGCCCGTGCACACCGCTTTGTGGGAGGCCACATCAGCTGATGATAGTCTGCTTGATCGAATACTGATTGTGCATAGATATCTTGAAGGCAGCGGCCTAGATGCGGGCGATACGCTAATTCGTAGACTTAAAGGTGTTGAATCAAAATCAGTTCTAAACGCTGTTGAAATCATTAACCGTGAAGAAGTCGGCCATGTGCTTTTCGGGTCTGAGTGGTATTTTAATATCTGTAAAGAATCGGGATTGGACCCCAATGTAGATTACCCTGCACGGATGCAAAAGCTCAGATGGGTACTTCCTAAACGCATGGAGCCCCTAAATCATAACCTGCGCAAAAAAGCGGGGTTTACAGAGGGCGAACTTCAGTATTTAGAGAATTTAAGGTTGTCATTTTTACCTGACAAAATCCAAAACACTCGCGTTTAAGCCATTTCTATATTAGATTGCAAAAACTTAACTCAAAAGGATGTTTATGCGTAATTTAATAATCTTTTCATTAATCTCTGTTTTTGCTGTTATCGCTCATGCTGAGACTTCAACTTATGTTATGTTAGATGGTTCAGTAGCGTCTTGTGTGTCGCTAGAAGATGCGAATGGCCAAGCTTTTAAATTATCAGCAGTCGCGGACAGCAAAGCTTTACAATTTGTTAAAATTGAAAATTTAATCTGCAAAAAATCTGACAAGAACAATAGTTTTGCTTGGACACAAAAAGCATTAAGCACAGAAACATCATTAAATACTGATCTTGGTGTCATTAAAAGTTCAGTCTCAAAAGCTGTTTTACAAATCACTGATTTTGAAGGCTACACGGAATTGCAAGAAATTAAATTAGATGTTGATGTGGCAGAACAAACGGTTTTACTTTCTGATAAAGTTAAAGAACAAGGTAAAGTGGTTGCAGTATTACAAACCTGTCAAAAAACGACTTTAAATGACGTCGTTCAAGACGAAGGCACCAATTCAAGTGGTCGTATTGTTATTAAGCTTAAATAATTTCTTCTGGATTTACAAAGCGCCACTGACCTTCAGGAAGGTGGCCTAGTTTTAAGTTTCCAAGCCTAACACGCTTTAGACCAGTCACTTTTAAATCAACTAATTCACACATTCTTCTGATCTGACGTTTTTTACCTTCACGTAAGACAAATTTTAATTGATCGTCATTAATCCATGAAACTTCAGCAAGCTTTAATTTCTGACCTTCAAGTTCTAAACCAAAATTAAGTAGTTCCAATTTCTCAACGGGTAATTTTCTTTCAGATCCTAGATACTGGACGCGAACGATATATTCTTTTTCGATTTCAGTATTTTCACCAATAATTTTTTTAGCTAATCTGCCATCTTGGGTAAAAAGTAATATCCCTTGTGAGTCGATATCAAGCCTGCCAGTGACCGCAATATTTTTTAAATCACCCATTTTTAATCTTTGACTGTCTTCTTGCCATT
>JAYUQO010000307.1:0-2463 GCA_043756765.1 Bdellovibrio sp.
ATGATGATGGAACATGAAGTTGGCGAATCTAAAGATTTTCTAACTGAAAATTTACAAGTTGTTCTGACTATCTACAACGATAAACCCGTCCTCGTAGATGTACCTAAAGCAGTTAACTTACGCGTGGCAAACACAGATCCCGGCGTTAAAGGCGACCGCGTCACTGGCGCAACAAAGCCAGCAACAATGGAAACAGGTTTGGTCGTCAATGTGCCTTTACACATTAGCGAAGGTGATCTTTTAAGAATTGATACACAAAACAGTGTCTACGTCGAACGCGTCAATCAAAAATAAATAATCAAAAATAAATTAAGCTCAACATAGGATATCATATTGGCAGGAACGAACAGTCTTGAAATTGAAATTCACAGCTTATTTCAAGAAGGCGCTTCGATCGAATACGTCAGCAGAGAACTTGTTGCCAAATACGAAAAAAATGAAGTTTTAAGTCCCTCAGAGGTTGAAGGACTTTGTCATTTTCTCATGTCGAGCGGTCATTTTGATCTACTTAAAGATTTTTTAATCAACTGTATCACTAAAGACAAAATTAATTTTTTCCCGGTGGGTTTTTTGATTGAATCTTCATTTCAGATTCATGATTACTTAACTGATGAAATTATTGATGTGGCAGAATCTATAATTGAAAAGCAAGACTTTGAAAATTCATCGCTGCAAAGCCATTTGGTTCAAACCTTTTCGACAAAAGTCGCCCGAGAAAAAACTGAAATTCAAAAAAATTATTTACAAGACCGTTTAGGTAAAAAAACCAGACTGATCGAACAATTAAATCACTATCGACAGCATCAGTTAATCGACCAAGAAGAATCCGTTCTGCAGCAGCTGACAAAATTATACCCTCAAGATTTAGAAGTGGGTTTACTTAAACAAGCTCACTTAGAAAAAAAGGCTGATGAAATCTTAAATCGTGTTACTTCACGAAAAACATTAATACGACCAAAAAGTGGTTATCAAAAAACCCCTGAAAACAAAGACTTCATCGAAGAGTTCGAAAAAAATATTATTAAAGTCTCTGAAGAGATTTCTAAAACATTTCCCGATCAGCTTTACAACTTAGCTATATTAGCTTTTCAATTTGAACTATTTGAAAGTTGTTTGAAAATTTTAGATCAAGCTCCACCCACCAATGCCCGTGATTGGTTAAAAGCAGAAGCTCTATCTGAGGCTGGTCGTTTTCTTGATTTATTAAAGCTTCTTGAAAATCTGGAAGAGGAAGGTTCGGACAATCATGAACTCGCTTTTGGCGTGGCCTATTTAAAAGCCATAGCACTTTACGGGCTTGGTCAAAAAGATATGGCTATTAAACTTTTAGAAAACGTTCAACAAATGGTTCCATTCTACAGATCTTCTGAAGCTTTACTGCAAGATTGGAAGACGTCATGAAAAAATCAACACGCCTCACCTTAATGGGTTCACCGGCACTGTTGATTTTATGTATTGGATTACTGTGGCTTTATATTGCTAAACCTTTTGTGATTAAAACTTTGCAAGAGCAGTTTCCGCAAATCAATAAAAAACAAAACCAAGTTCATGTTGAAGTTCAAAGTTTTGATATTTCTATTTTAAAATTGCAGTTAGAACTTCAAAATGTATCTGTCCAATCAGTGCAGTCAAAAAAAAGTGATCCATCTAAGCTAAAAAGTGATTTAATACGATTACAGCTAAACCCATTTGATTTAATCATTGGGCAAATTAGTTTGTCATATATTGAAATCAATCGACTACAAGGTGAAATCAGCTCTGAACTTTTTAAAACCAAAGAACAAACCAATAAAGAAATCGATCTGACTGTACTTTTTAAATTTTTACCGCAACTTCCATTGAAAAAAATTATCCTTAGAGATTCAAATATTCTTTACAAAGATGTTGATCTTAAAATGCAGATGCTGTTTCAGTCACCATGGGTGATTGTATCACAAAATCAAACATCCCTGAACTTGCAATCAAAGAAACTAGGTGTTGCCTTTGAAAACGAACAACATCAGTACAGTCTGCAATCTGTTATTGATCTTAATTTGCAAAAAAATGCTTTTACAGTGAATGAGTTAATAATCAAAACTGAATCATCGTCTGTTAAACTACAAGCCCAATCGACTTCACTTAAAAACATACTCACAAAACCACAGTTCACTGCGAAAGCTTCTGGGATGTTGCTGATCAACGACATCAAACCATTTCTTCCCTTATTTATTAGTACTGAAAAAAGAATCCCACAGCTTAGTGGCAAAATAAAATTTAATGGTGAACTTGTATCAACAGATTTAAATAAAAATTCAGGTCAGATGACTTTAGAAACAGAAAACACACAAATTGATTACATCAAACTAGGTAATGCCACAATACAAACACAGATTAGTAATAACGATCTGAAAATCAATCAAGTCTTGATTGATCACCCATCAGGCCAAGCTCAATTGACGAACTTAGAGCTTTCACAAAAAGCTC
>JAYUQO010000308.1:0-18774 GCA_043756765.1 Bdellovibrio sp.
TTTCCCAATTATTCTTAAATGCATCACCCGTTAAATTAGCTGAACCTGTGAAAAGGGCCGTGAAATCATCCAAAGGATTTTCTTCATTTTTGTTTTTATCGGCAAAAATTAAAAACTTACTGTGGTGAACTTGTCCTTCATCACTGTTTGTTTCCATAAATTTAATTTGTGCACCTTTTTCTTGTAAGCGATTCATTCTGTCCCACTCTGCTTTTTGAACTTCGATTTTGTTAAAAGTTGAATCGTGAGCGACATAGTAAGTGTCATCATCGCCTACGATTCTAAGTTCAGCTTTGGGTTCGTTTTTCTTAAATGAGATAGCACGATCTAAAGCGTTGATCATTGTACTATAGAAAAACCGATGACAAGCAAGCCAGATTTTTTTTGCATTTGAAATTCCTGGGTTTTTGCCATCACCGTCGATTAAATATTCTGTTGCTGTTCTTTTGCCTGCGTTATCTTCTTTAACGCCTTCGCCAGGGATGAAAAAAACTTTAATATCAGATTCTTCTTCAGCATTAATTTTTGTGCGACAGCTTTTAATTGTTTTAATGTATTCAACGCGCGATCTTCCGGATACTTCATCCCACTCGGCATAAGCTGCGCACAAATGTGATTGTGCAAAGTACGACGCTGGATGGGTTGTGATAAAATTCCAATTTTCGTGATGGATAACCGGCCCAGAAGTCATATTGCCAGAGCTGAAAACAATTTTAAATTCGTTTTTACTTTGTGGATTGATGATTAAAAATTTATTATGCGCATATTTAAGATCACCTTCAAAACCGCGTATTTTCATTTCTACATTTTCAGGGGAACATGCGACAAGTTCGTTACCTATCACATAATCGGATTCTGGTCGTTCACTTTTACTGATCACGAAACGAATTTTTACACCTTTTTTAGCCACTTCACAAAGGGCTTCTTTAACTGTTTTATTTCTAAATGATAAATATGTGAAAAATATTTCTTTTGTGTTTTTATCTTTAATCCACTCGACTAATCTAAACTGCGGGCTTGTTGGACGCTGACCTGATCTACGGTTGTCATATTTATTTTTACAAAAAACGTTTTCTGGTTTTTGATAAAGAACTGTGCCGCTGATACTTTTAATTGGTGTTTTGTATTTGTATACTCCGCACTCAGGGTTAGTGAATAAGACTTCATATTTATACGGAGTATAATCGACAAGGCGTTTATATTTTTTTGCATTTTCAAATAAATTTGCATCGAAATATTTTTTGATTCGCTCTTCGCTCGAAACAGATCTTTGATTATTTTCATGTGGCGTCAGACTTTGACACGACGAAATAATAAGTAATAGCAATAGTTGAAATTTAGCATTAAATTTAAAACACCGTAAATTCATCCTAACCCCTTGTCATATCTAATCCTTTTATATTAGCAAAGAGGGTCATTAAGTTGAATTTTTTTGTATTAATCACGACCAAGACCTTTGTCTGGCTTTAACGATTACTCAGCAGCTTCGACATCCGCAGTCACACTAACACTTAAAGGCCATAGCTTTTCATCAAATTCTTTATTGAAATCATCCATCACTAATAATGATTTTTCAGTGTTTCGGATAGTCACCATGTTTTCATCATTAAGATCATTACCCGTTTGCGACCAATTTTGTGATCCAACAACTAAGATTTCAGATCTTTGTGAACCATTCACTTGGACGCGCGATAAAGTCGCTGTTTTATGATGATTTAAACCAGACCATGTATTTTTTCTGACTTCTATTTTACCAACTACTTTTTCAGCGCCTATTTTATTGTAAGGACTTTTCTCTAGTAAATTTGCAGATGCATCTCTCCACCAAGAGTTAAGACCTGAACCCGTTAGTTTATCAAAAACGATTCTGACATCAACGCCTTGGCTATAAGCAGTTTGCAAAGCTCTGACGTATTCATGCCCGCCGCCGCCAAACATACTGATTCTTAAAATATCGCCGCGTTTCGCAGAATAAATCATCGGCAATAACACGCGATGTTCAGCGTCGTCTGTCGGAGAAAAATGAACTCTGACTTCAGTACCGTCTTTGAAAGTAAAATATCTTTGAGTATTAGGACGCTTACGATTATGAAATTTACCAGTCAATAGTGTTTCAGGTTTTCCTTTTTCTTTAGATTCTTCGAACATTTCTAAAAATTCTTGTTGGAAAGCTTCAGCGATCAAATTATTTTTAATAAAAATAGATAGATTCGCATTGGATTCATCACCCATACATGTTTGTGATATATTGGCTGTGCCTGTCCAAACACTTTTTTCGCTTTTATTATTTTCAAAGACAACAAATTTATTGTGCATGATTCCTTTGAATGGAAATTCTGCACGAGCTTTAGATTCGTAATTGTTTGAAATATTTTTGTTCAGTAATCTTATGAAATCAATATTATTCGAATATTGAAATGCCGCTCGCTGTAGTGAACCTTCATGGTCTTTTAAATCTTTATTGATCGCAATCCATGTCAAATCACCAATTAATGTTGAAAAATTAGTTTTGGTGTCTTTAGGGAATTCAAAATAATCTTTCAATAAATATTGCTTAACCTGAGATTTACTTTCAAGGTTCATTAGCTTCTGTACATCTTTTAAATAATCTTTAGCCCAACCGGGCGTAAAGAAAGCCGCATTGTAACTGTCTTTTGGATTAATGTAAGAATAATCTAAATTCACTTTTACAGTTTCTAAAGTGTAGGTGCCCTTCGAGTTTTTTACTAAATTGTAATCTCTCATGAAGCTGTTTGGCATATTACCTTCTTCAAGATCGACAACACCATAAGTTGGAACACCCGCGTCTACTTTTTCTTCGATAGCTTTATAAACTGAAGACATTGTTCCTTGAATATCATCAATACCATACAAAGCGATCCATAGATTTTTTTGGCCTTCGTCTTTAATCTTACTCGCTAATATTTCAGCGACCGTTGTATCTGGAGTAATATATTGTTTCTTTTTTTGATTTTTTTCTTGTACATGATTGTTGTACCAACCTTGAGTGAAAAAATGTTCGATCTCTAAAGTGTCTCCTGCTATCACCGCGTGGCCAAGTTCTTGTACAACATCAGTACGGCCAAGGCTTGTCGGATTAATTTTTGGTTTTGATTCTAGACATTCCCAATCGGCCACATCATCACATAAAATAAATTGCATTGAAGAATCAAATAACCGACTTGTTAGCATTTTAAAATCAGCTTTATCAGGAGTTAACTGAATGTAAGCCAAATATTTTGCGATTTTATCGGCATCAACAGGTTTAACTTTTTTAAGGCGATTGCTTAATGCCGCTTTAATTTTTTTAAGAGTGGCTTCGTTATGGTTATATTTTAAATAAAATGGTGTCGCCACAGTTGGCTGAACACTCAACATAGCCGCTTGTGCTAAACTGACCTGCTGAATAGGCTTGGCTTGTGCTGCTGACGTCGTGGTTTGAACGAAAACCACCGCCATCAGTAAATTCACTAGTGAATTCGCATGCTGATTCGTCGACTTTACTGATGATGAAACCGATGATTTCAGTTTCGAAAAAGCCTTAGAGTGTGAAACGTACTTTTTATAAGACATAGTACAATAACCGGAGCAAACAAAAGGCCACGGATTTTAAGCCTCAAACCCCCTATAAGTCTCATTTTGAATCAATTCGTCTAAACCTTTGACAGGAGGACTCTATAACGGCGCTGAGATGCATTTACTAAATTTTTTGCCACCTACATTAGCTTCATTTTGATGATTGCCCGCGAAGTTTTTTTTGGGTATCGGTCACGCCCACAGTATCTCCCATTCCGCCATCGACAGCCCACGTAGTCGGTCTTTTTTGTATGTGATTTCACCAAGAGCTTCTTTTTCATTCAGTTGAATGTAGTTTCGTACGTTTTTATAGTCTATGCGCCCACGAACGACTCTGGTGAATGGACGATACATCCACAGTTTGAGCTTTCTTTTTACAAGGCTGTTTCGCTTGTTCTCTGCGGTGTTATTTTGCCTTTTTGGGGTATCGGTCACCCTTTGTAGTTTCTGTGCAAAGCGGTCATCAACCACAACTCGTAGTTTATCTGTTTTTTCGAACTGCTGGGCAATCTGCCCTGAAGCCACTCGGAAGAAATGATGAAAAAAACTTCTTCGAGTTGTTCTGACAAGACAGTGGATGTGGTCTCCTTGAACAGAGATTTGTTCAATTTTCACGAAAAACCGATCAGCGTATTTTTGAATAATTTCACGAGAGAGTTTAAAATTCTGATGAGTCCTAAAACTTTGTGTTTTTAGAACAATTCGATTTATCTTAAACACAACATGAAGAGAGTCTCTACAGGATAATGGGCGTTGGCCTCTACCGCTTCGCTTTTTTTGGTACTCACCACCGTGCTTTAAAGATTGCTTCCCTGAAGCCATCTGAAATTGTGTTTGAATACTTTTAAGGCCTGGCGTTTGTGATTTTTTTTGCGTGTACTTTTTCATGTGACCGATACCCCCTAGATGGATTGGGTAAAGATGCACAAAGAGGCCGATACTGAGACGCAAATAAACGACAGGTCAGGTCTTCTGCCGTCCGGGATTCGGACTGCAGCTTCTTCTAAAGTAACGATGCATACGGTGGCTCTACTAGACTTGCGTCCTAACAAATGTTTTTTCATATCCTTAGGAACTGTATATTCATTTTAAAAAACATTTTTTTAAAATAAACTTTAAAATTTTTAAAATCAGTTTCCATTAATTATAGCAGCTATCAAACCGATAAGTTACTGATGAGATTACTACTTTTTACGTCGCTATTACTAATGAGATCACTACGTTGTACGTCGCTATTATTTCTATGTATATTCACTTTTTCTGAAGACGGACTTAGTCAAGAAAACTCATCTAACAAACAGTCTACATATAGTGAAGAAGATCTGACTGAGTTAATTCAAGAAGCCGATCAAATAGAAATCGAAAATACAAATCAAACTGTTATTTTAACCGTAGAACAAAATCCACAAACAATAATCGAACAGGCTATTCCCAAAAAAACACCTAACAGCAAATTAAAAGTTGGTATTAAGGTTTATTTGGGAAATTTAGAGGATTCTAAAGACGTTAAAACAGTTTATACAAAGCCCGGCTTCAACTGGGTTAGTTGCACCAGAAAATTGGACGAGGAAACTGGCAAAGACTACTGTGAAGAAGCCACCGGTTGGCCAAATCAAGATGCGAAAATGGAAATTATTAGTAAACCGGAAATTCGCGTAGTGACTGATCCTTTTACTGGTGAACTGACTGAAGAAGTTTACCATAAAATTAAATTTAATTACTTAGCGACGACAAAAGAGGGTTTGGTCATTCCAACAAGCGGAACTGGCTACTTGGCGGAATCATTTTTGACTACAGAAAAATATCAACCCGTTTACGGCGTAAGTTTAAAAGACTTACAGGATGAAATCGCAAATGAAACTACAAAAGACTCTAAAGTTGATGATACTAAAATTAGCGATCTGGAAAATAAAAAAAACATAGATTCCAAATCGAGTGATTTAAAAAATGCCAATCGAAAGAAGTTACTAGAAACTGAAAATACAGAAAATCCTCAATCGACTATTATTTATAAAGATCTAAAAGGAAATTTTTGTGAAGACCCAAAAGGGAAAATTCTTAAAGTTCCACCAGAATTACAAGTTATTAAAAAAATTATAGTGAAAGAAAAAGTAGATTTTTTAGTTCAAACAAATACAATTTATGATTCTATTGGGCAGTGTGTGACAAAACCAGCTACAAAGGCACTGACTAAATTTCCTAAAGGAAATGTTTTCGATACAATGGTTTTGTCAGATATTAAAACCAGTCATAAACTAAATATGACTGGAGAAGATGATAAGCCAATAACAACTGACGATTTGATAAGTATCGATGCAATGGCTAGAACTTTGTACGGTGAAATGGGTCAATGTTTTAACAAAGGAATGCAGTACCCTATGTCTGTGGCACGTATTATTGTGAACAGATCAGAAAACAAGAAATATGAAAAATTATTTATCAAAGGACCACATAGCGATGATAAATCAAATATTGCTAAAGTTGCGACGTCTCCAAGCCAATTTAATAATTGGATGAAAAAGAATAAAAATAAATCAAACGGCCCACTTCACCACAGCTTGTGTCCTCCAAAAGCAGTGAATGAACCCTTCTGGAACGGCAACAAGGCTTCTGACAGTGACGTTGAGGTTTGGCGAAATGCCGTCCGGATTGCAACCGAAGCAGTTGTTTACCCAAAAAGATTTAAAGAACGAACTAATGATTTAAAAGATGTTTATTTTTACACATCTGGCATGGGGAAATTTTATAATTCTAAATTAATAAAAAATAAAGAAGTTGGCGACCGTCCAGTTGATAATACACGTTGTATAGAGCTTTGGACTTTCCCAACAGCAGAGAAAAAAGTAGCAAAAAATGAGATTACTGACAAAAAAAGAACTCCAGCATCTAAAATGAAAAAACCGAAAAAGAAGAAATAGTCTGAAAAAGTATTATTTTGATTTTGCTAAAAAGAAATAACTAATACTGAACTAAACTTTTAATGGGTTCATTTTTGAATGTCATTTTATTTAAAAATGTTAAGTTAATTAGAACTAGAATATCTTTCACTTGATACCCCGCTTTTTCACAAAGACTAATTGAAGCCCTTAATGTCCCGCCTGTCGCTAACACATCATCACAAATAACAACTTTAAATGGTTTTTTTGAAGGCGCAATTTCAAGCGTGGCTTGACCGTATTCAAGATCATAACTTTCTTGCAATACCGGTGGTGGTAACTTACCCGCTTTACGTAGTGGCAAAAAGCCTTTATTAAAATGAGCGGCTAAAAGACTTGCAAAAATAAAACCGCGCGATTCAATTCCCACAAACAAATCAACATCATTTAAGTTAATCATTTTACCGAAATCAGCAGTCATTGTTCTTAAGGCTTCCGCATCTTGTAGTAACGGTGTTACATCACGAAACAAAACACCTTTGATTGGGAAATTAGGAACATCACGGATTAAATCTTTATAGTTTTTCATATATCGCCTTAAATATTTATATTAAAACATTTTTTTACGTTGGCTTGATGGCAGTATTCGTAAAACTTCACGATACTTAGCCACTGTCCTACGGGCAATATCTACACCATCTTTTTTAAGCAGATCAACGAGTTTTTGATCAGATAATGGTTTTTTCACATCTTCTTTGGAAACAAGCTCTTTAATTTTTAATTTAACTGCTTCAGAGGCTAATGAGTCCCCGCCATCTGATGAAGCAATACCTGAGTTGAAAAAGTATTTTAATTCAAAAATTCCTTGTGGTGTATGCATATATTTAGACGTAGTTACACGACTGACTGTTGATTCATGCATTCCGATATCGGCTGCAATATCACGCAAGATCATAGGCTTTAGGTAAGCAGTGCCCTTATCAAAAAATTCTCTTTGATGCTTAACAATACTATCAGACACTTTAAAGATTGTGCGTTGACGTTGATGAATTGATTTAATCAGCCACACAGCTGATTTTAATTTTTCAGAAATAAAATCGGCAGCTTTTCTATCGCCAGTTGGCGTGTTGCCACCTTTAAGCATATTTCTATAGTAATTTGAAATTTTAAGCTTTGGTAAGCCATCTTCATTCAAAGACACAGAATAATCATCACCAACTTTGTAAACATACACATCAGGTGTTACGTAATGCGTGTCATTACCTGAATAAGCACGCCCTGGCTTAGGGTCCATTGCGTAAATAATTTTACACATGTCGATCACTTCTTCCATAGGCTTATTTAAAGTTTTAGCGATAGCTTCGTAATTTTTTTTCTCAAGATCTTTTAAATGATTATTAATTAATAAAACTAAATCAGTCGTGTCTTCTTGTAAATGTTTAGCTTGAATGATCAAACATTCCTTAAGATCACGCGCGCCCACACCTGGTGGATCAAATTCATGAAATAAAGTCAGTGTATCTTCTAGATCAGCTAGTTCAATTTTTTCTTCTTCAGAAATTTGTATCAACGGAGTTTTAATATAGCCTTCATCATCGATATAAGAAATTAAAGCATCCGCTGCGATTTCTTCATGATCAGAAAAACCAGCCATTTTAACTTGCCAGTAAAGATGATCATGTAAAGTCTGAGTCACAGAAATGATGTTTTCGTAATTCATGATCTCTTCTTGTCCTGAAGAGGCTTCACGAGGAATCTTATGCTGAGTTTCTAAATAATTTTCCCATTCAAATTCGTCTTGTCTTTGCGGGTCTTGCGCTGTTGCACTTTCTGCTGCAGATGCTGTATCTGCGCCTTCTAATTGGGCGGCAACTTCTTTTGTACGCTCGAAGTCTTCTTCACGCAAAACTTCAGCTTCTTCTAAAATTGGATTTTCTTCTAATTCAGATCTAACTTGAGATTCTAATTCAAGACGCGACATTTGAAGTAATTTGATCGCTTGCTGCAATTGCGGCGTAATCACAAGTCCTTGACTGAGATTCATCGTTTGCTTCATAGCCATCTATTTTCCCTCGTCCTTACGTTATCCAATAACCAAAATTATAACTTAAAATTCTCACCTAAATAAAACTTACGCGCGATTTCAGACGTCGATATTTCTTCAGCATTACCACTGACCTGAATAGCGCCATCCTTCAGTATATAAGCATAATCGCAAATTCCTAAAGTCTCACGCACGTTATGATCTGTGATCAAAACACCTATACCTTTGGCCTTAAGTTCACGGATAATATTCTGAATCTCAGCGACCGCGATAGGATCAATACCTGCAAATGGTTCATCTAATAGCAAAAAGTGTGGATCTCCGGCTAAAGCCCGTGCGATTTCAACACGGCGACGTTCACCGCCTGATAGAGAATAACCAAACGATTCGCGAATATGATTAATCCTAAAGT
The DNA here is from genome assembly GCA_043756765.1 of Bdellovibrio sp. Taxonomy (GTDB): domain Bacteria; phylum Bdellovibrionota; class Bdellovibrionia; order Bdellovibrionales; family Bdellovibrionaceae; genus Pseudobdellovibrio. Next base: position 8,909 of record JAYUQO010000308.1, read on the forward strand.
CCTGCAATAGTGATTCTAATTTTTCACGCTTTTGTTTTGAGTCGTAGCCATGTGCTTCTAAAGCCACAAGGATATTGTCTTCGACGCTCATTTTACGAAATACACTAGGTTCTTGCGCTAAATAACTTAAACCTGATCTGGCCCTTTTATACATCGGAAACTGAGTAATTTCTAAAGCATTTAATAAAATTTTCCCGGCGTCGACTTTCACTAAGCCTACGACCATATAAAATGAAGTGGTTTTACCCGCACCGTTTGGTCCTAATAGGCCCACAACTTGACCTGAATGAATTTCAAAAGACACATTATTCACAACCTGACGATCTGAATATTTTTTTGAAATGTTTGAAATTGTAAGAATGCTTTTTTCTAACGTTTCCATATTATTTTCCATATTATTTTCCATGTTGGCCTTTTTACTGTTGGCCTTTTATTTGTACGAATATCAAAAGTTAAATGTCTTTAATTTTTTGACCCTTTATGGTCACTTTATTCATTCTAACTTTTTTTCCACCATCTAGGAAGATGATTTCTTCACCTTGAATTTCGTCTTCACCCATCTGGACTTTAGGTTGACCGGATAGTGTCATTGTATTTTTAGGAATATTCATTTGCAGCAATTTACAAGTGGCACTTTTATTATCTTCTTTTAAAGTCACTTTATCTTTGAGAGTCACAAATTCAACGGCCTTAAGCGTTGATGAATATTTAAAATAAGCTTCCTGTGCGGTTAATACCGACTTATCGTAATTCATATAAACTTGACCGAAAAAACCGGCTTCTTGATTTTTATTTGAAAACTCAGCTGAAGCTGATTTAATTTTAACGTTTTTATTATCGATGACTTTTATGGCAATGACATTGTTTTCGATTCTCATGGTATCTTTAACAATATCTGCTGTAAAACCAGTCCCTGTTAATTCAAAACCTGTTCCATTCGCTTCATCAGGACCCAACATTTTTACTATATCTAAACTTTTTAATTTTTTTTCAACTGCATCGTAGTACAAGTCATTAGTCACGAATTGATATCCATTTGAACTGGTTGTTGTCACTTGTCCCCGAATAATCATGTTTTTTGTTTGACCGTTGACTTCGCCGACTTGACCGACAACAACAAAGCTTGATAAATCTTCCGAGAAAAATTCAACTCTAACTTTTTTTAGAATCCATTGTTCATCACTTGAACCTGTGGCTTCATCTGCTTGCAGCTCCCAACCTTTTTGGTTATTGGCATTTTCAACAAGATGCACGCCCTTCATTTTTTGTTCGACAGCTTTTTGGCTATTTTGCTGTTGAGCCATTTTTTCGATTTTGGTTTTAGTTAATTTGGCTTCTGTAGACCCGATTTCTTCGGGCGCAATTAAAAGCACCTGAAGAAAAATCAGTGATAATATGAATATAAATAGAATCGTCAGTTTACTGACTTTGAGTTTCCTGAGCAGCATTTACTTTTTCAGCTTCTTTTGCTACTGCAAAATTAATTGGTCCGCCGCCAGCTTCATATATAGAATACATTATTTTCTTTAAAGTTAAATAATCAATTTCTTTATCTGCTTGTAAAGTCACTTTTCTCCACGCACTTGGATCTGCAATTTCTTTACCCACTGTTTTATCAACAACATTTTGAAATTTATTTTTAAATTTATCATCTTGTTCTTGTTTTGCTTTTTGCAGTAAGATACGAACCTGATCTCTTAAATTCGGAATAACCCAATCAGTTGCCGCTACAACTTCGGCAAATGTTGCAACCGGAGTACGATCAATTAAAACTTCTTTAGCTGAAACAGTGACGACAACAGCTGGTTTTAAATCATTAACTCTTTGAGCTTTTGGTAAAATAACTTCTTTAGGAATATAAAGAATTTCACCCGTGGTATTATAATTTTGTAATAAGAAAACCACGAGAACTGTAAACATATCCACCATCGCAGTTAGTGATAGAACTGCGGTGACACTTCTTTTTGTACTTTTTCGTTTTAAAATATTATGATAACGATGACGTTGACCTGGTTTAAAAATTGCCATTAGTTTGGCCCTCCTGTTAATAATTCAGGAGAAAATCCAGCTTTTAAACCCATATCCATTGCTGAAACTACATGATCGTAAACAATCGCATCTTCAATGGCCATTTTAATATTGCCTTTATCGGGATACATTTGTTTCACTTTATTTAAATCCGCCATTAGTGAATCTTTATCGTACTCACCTTTTATTTTTGGAATTGATCTGACATCTTTACCAACAAATAAAACATAGCCCTTGTCTCGAATTTCTAGTTTTAAAACTAAGTCTTCCAACGGAGGAGGTGTTTTAATGTCTTGCTCAGGATCTCGTGGAGAGGCAAATGAAGCCCCTAACTGAATCATAGATACTTGTGTCCAGACAGCAGAGATTAATAGAAAAGTAATTAACACTGACATCAAGTCAATAAACGGAACTAGATTCAATTCTAAATTTGTACTGCGACCACGGCCACCTGTATGTATATGAGCCATAAAATTCCTCGGTTCTCTAAGTTATTTAGACAATGACTTAGACAGTTATTTAGTCTTTAATTTTTTCTCTGTTGGAAGTTACTAAATTTAACAATGTCATGCTTGTTTCAATCATTTCGTTTTCAGCTTTTTGAATCATGTGCTGAAACAAACCGTAAGCAACGATGGCAACAATAGAAACTGTTAATCCGAAGCCAGTACAATTTAAGGCATGTGAAATACCTTCTGATAGTAAAGTCGCTTTAGTTGCGGGATCTGCAGTTGCAACGGCACGGAATGATCCGATCATACCAATGATTGTTCCTAGTAGACCGGCAAGAACCGCAATATTACCAAACACAGCTAAAAAAGATGTCCATCCTTCTAATCTAGGTGTTTCTCTCATCACAGCTGCATCCATTGCTACTTGAACTTCTTCATCGGGTCTTTTATTCATTGCAGTCACTAAACCAGCTTTAACTGTGTTAGATAGTGGTGTTGGACGAGAATCACAAAATGAAATGGCTTGTCTAATGTCTCCGCCAATGATCATTCTGAAAACTTGATCCGTAAATTCTTTCTTATCAACACGTAGTGTTTTAAGAGTCATAAATCTTTCGATAATTAAAATCGCAGTCAAAACACCGATGAATGCGATAATGTACATGACACTTCCACCTTCATTGAATGCTCTCACTATCGGATTTATATTTTCTGTTGCAGTTACTGCGACTGCCGCTGTTGTTGGTTCCACTTTTTCCTCCTGGTTCTAAATTTTTTCTCTTAACTTAATAATTCTTTTTTATAATTCTTTTTAAACTTTTTTTAAAATTCTTTTAATATACTTAACTTTTACTTCTGTCCTTGAAATAAGAATGGGTAAACGATTTCAGCAACTGTTCCTGTTGGTGGTTCTGGAAACCGAATAGTTAACATTCTTGATCTGACACAATTTTCAACTTTGCTGTTATTAATAGTCGATGAGCTACTCACAACTTGCGCATTTTTAGCAATGCCTTTTTCATGAATTTCCCAACGGATCACAACTTTACCTTCTAGTTTTGTATCTTTTTTGTATTCACCTTCGTAACAAGCTTTGAACGCAGCATATGAACTACGAACAGCTCTTCGAACAGCTTCTCTGTCGATCGATCCAACAAATTCTTCTTCGGCACCACCGGCTTGAATCGCTACTTGATCTTTCGCTCCAAGACCAGAACCGTTTCCAGTTGCTGACATCCCTGAACCTAAACCTTTTGTTCCTATTCCAGCAATACCTTGGGTCGCAGTCCCTTTACCGCCAGCACCTGTATCTTTAAATTTACTTCCTAAATCATCACCTGCGCGGTCAACATTAAATCCCGATGATCCTGTTGCTTTATCTGCAGCTCCTAATAATTCGCCTGATCCACTGTAAGCTTTATCTAATTTAGACCTAGCCCCACCTGATCCGAAAGCTGATAATAATCCTGCATTCGTTGGATCTGGCTCTTTAGATTTTGCATTCGCACCAGCAGTTGCGCCGGTTTTAATTGCTGCACCTTGTTTGGCTGAAGTGAACATTTTCGTTTTTAATTTCGAATCTTTTGGTTTTACTTCGTTAGCACGTCCTGCAGTTTGAGCTTTTTGAGCATTCACATCTGGTTTTTTAGGATCACCTTTAGTTTGTGCATCTTGTTTTTTCTCGGCCGCCACAATCTTTTTAGGAACTTCTGGTGGTTTAGGCGGCGGAGGTGTTTCGGCTTGTGGTTTTTCATCTGGAGGCGGCGCAGGCGGTGCCACTGGAACCGGTGGCTTATTAAAAATGACTTGTGCAACCCGTTCAACGTCTTCTTCTTTATCTGAATCTTTCGGTGATAAAACTGAAACGATCAAACTTAGAAGAACTGCAAATATCAATGAGGCTAAAATACCAGTGATTTCAGATGATGTTAAAATCATCGGTGAATCTAACGGAACCAAACCTGTTTTTGGCGCAAATCGTATCGCTAGTTGCATGCCATTTGAAAGTTGAATAAAAACAACTTCATTTTGTTGTAACTTATATTTTTTTTCAGAAAGTGTAATAATGTTTTCAGAACGATGCACTTCAGTTTTCATGCTGTCGTTCAGGTTCACATTAACTTCGCTGTTACCACCGGTTTGACAATCAATCAGCACCCAATTTTTAGGTAAAACACCGTCAGGTAATTGAATATCATGACCAACTTTGTATTGTCCTGTTGGTTGAAAATGATGAGTCGTTAAAATTCTTTCTTTCCAAGAAACAATCACTTCAACGACGCCACCATGACTGGGCTTAATGAATTCATTTAAGTTTTTGTATTCACTTTGTGGTGCAAAAGTACTATCTCCACGTTGACGCCGCTGCATCGGAGATCTTTGAGCTGATCTTAAGTTTTGAGCTTGTTTTTGCGATACAAACTTTGCGGCAATAGTTGGTTTTACAACAGCCGCTGCATCAGCCGCTTTAATTACAACTGGTTTTTCGTTTGATGACCGTGGTGGCACAGCCGGCGGCGGTGTTACAACAACAACATCTGAAGAATCTTGCGCATGAGTTGGTTTTGGTACACCTGTGAAAAAAGAAACTTTGAATGGGCCGATGTTAAATTCATCACCTGAATTCAACACGTCATCTAAGATTTGATTTCCATTCTTAAATGTTCCTTGTGTTGAACCCAAATCACAAAGATAAAACTGAGCCCCACGTTTTTCGACAAGACAGTGTATTGCAGAAATTTCAGTTGATTCTAAATCAACATCGATTTCCGAACCCGACATAGCGCTGCTTCCGAAAACGATTTGATCTTTATCAGTAAATTGTTTTACGAAATGAATCTGATTATTTTTATAAATTCTGAATATAATAGGAGCTTTCAACGTCCACCCCGAAGTCGCTGTACATCTTCTGCTGTTTTTCTCATCTCGGGTAAGAAATTTTCACGCAGTTTAACTAATCGCGTGTAATTAAAATTTTTCTTTTGAAATAAATAAAATAGTTCGGGTTTTTGTGCGCTTCCCTCAACTAATTCATCTTCGAAATTCAATGTTTGCTTACGATTGGTCTTAGATCCAATAAAAGTTGCTTGGGCCGAGACCTCTTCAACTGTTAGTGAAACCAAGATCACCATAAAGATCATAATTATAACAAAATGTGAACGGTGCATAAATGACCTCATATGCTATTGTAAACCAGCTTTTGCCTGAGTTTCCAAATCTTTTATTACATTTCTTGATTCTGGAGGAATTCCTACGAACTTTAGTCTGTTCAAAAGATCTAAACCATCTTTGTATTTTTGCTGATGAGTAATCAAATTGATTGCATAGTTTAACATAATATCGCGCTGAGAAGGATTGTCTCTGACTAATTTTGCATAAATGTCGCTAGCTTTTTTAGGGTTTTTATTTCCCGTTAAGGCAATCGCGTAGTTATTTAAAACTTTTATGTCTTTTGTACCCTTTTTATAGGGAATTTCCAGAGCTAATTCAGCTTTTTGATATTCTTTTTCTGCAACATAAATTGATCCTAAGTTAGCGCCGATAATCGCATCACTTGGGTTAACTTCTAAACCTTTTCTGAAGGCTTGAATGGCCGCTCTTTTTTCACCTCGAGCTAGCTCGATTAAACCTAAATTACTATATAGCTCGGAAGATTTAGGCTGAATATCAATGGCTTTGTTAATCAAGTACAAAGCCGCTTCATTTCGTCCGCTTTTAAAATAGGTCATTCCCAAAGCATTTAAAGCTCTTAAATCTTTTGGATTCTGAGATAAAACTTCGTTCGCTGATTTTATAACTTGTTCATCGTTTTGTGATTTAATCGCAGCCACAAGTTTATCATTCGATGTTTTTGATGCCGAAGTTGCGATTGCAGCTGCCTCAGTTTGCTTTTTTGACTCTTGGATTGGCTTCACATCAATCGGTTTATCATCATCGCCTGAGCTGCCACTACTGCTTGAATCCAAATCCGTGGGTTGAATTTCTTGACTGACTGATGAAGTCTCAGTCAGTGAACTGCAGCTGTAAATAAAAAAACATAATAAAATATTTAATAGTTTTGATTTATTCATTATTTTTCTCCGATCCATTGAATCAGTCGTGAATCTGACGGGATTTCTGATCCGTTATAATAAGACTTAGGATCTTTTGCTTGAAGTTTAGATAAAGAATTTCTGTAAGCAGCTGAATAAACATCTAAATCAAGTGCTCTTTCGACTGCAAGCTTATAACTTTCTTCAGATTTTTTAATAAATGGATCAGCGATACCTTGAATACCTGCTTTATACTGCTTTAACTGCTCTTCATTGAAACCTTTTGGCACAGGCGCATTGATGATAGCTTTACCCATGTGTTCATTCGTTTCACCAATTAGATTTAACGAAGCAATAATTTCTTCAGCAGAATCTAGCTTAATGATTTCAGAAAGCTGAGTATTCAAGCGATTCACAAGCTCTAGTTTTTGATCCACAGCTTTTTTTTGCTTGCTTGGATCAGCAGGAATTCGAATGGATTTAAATTCAACAAAAGATTTTTCCGCTTCAATAAATTTAAATTGCGCTACGTATTTTGAAACATTTGATTTCTGTGTGCTATTTAAGCGATTAAAAGCTTGTAGAGTTTTTGCCTTGTTTTCATTATGTAATGTTTCACGACGTAGTCTTTTGTGCAATTGTGCTAACCAGTAGTAAGCTTCAACTTTACGAACAGGATTGTTAGTAATAAGAACATATTCGTCATATCTTTCGATCGCTAAAGAAATTGAGTTAGACTTTCTTAATAACTCAGCTAAGTTAAAAGTCGCATCAATTTTGTCAGATCTTTTTTTAGCTTTTTCCAAATATTCGTTATATGTCGCAATGGCTTCGCGTGTTTTACCCATAGCTTCATACATTACAGCCGCATTGAATAAATAATTTGTCACTAGTGGATCATTTGGTGATTCATTCGCGATTTTTTTAAATAATCGCGCTGACTCTTCAAACTGCCCTGCATCTTGATAAAGCTTAGCAATTAATTTTTCTGCCTTAGGTTTAACATTCGCTGAATTTTTATCTTTGCTAGCTAAAGTCAGTTTGTAATTTTCAATCGCTTCAGGCGTGCGCCCTGCTCTTTCATAGTTAACACCGGCATTAAATACGGCTAATGAAAATAGTTCAGATTTAGGATTTTGTGCCGCAAAGCTTTTAAACTGCTCGGCTGATTCTAAATATTTTTTATCGAGCTCAAGATCTTGACCTTTTTTGAAGCTGGCTCTTTCAAGAACACTTCTAATGTCTGTTCCTGTTTGTGAACTTGAAATCGAATCATTAGCCAATAACTCAGCCCCAATTTTTTCTAAGCCCACATAATCTTTTCTAAGATTATAGATATCTAATAATAAATTTGCGGAAAATTCAGAGTATTTTGTTTTTGGATGTTTTTCTACGATATCTTTAAAGACGACTTCAGCTTCTGCAAAGTGATTCGTTTGATAATACAAACGACCCATACGAAATTTAATTTCGGCATTCTTTTCAGATTTAGGAAATTTATTAACATACCATTTTGCTGATCGTAAAAACTTTTCGACCGCTGGCTCGTAAGGGATTGGGTCTACGCTATCGCCGACTTTTCTTTTTAACTCGCTATCGTTAGGTAATACTTTTTCAATAGCTAAAAGTAAATTCTGTCCTGCTTTATCAGCGTACTTATTTTGAGGCGCGTTTTCAGCAACCCATAAATATTGCGTTGAAGCTTCATCAAATTTATTCATATCGTAAAGTAATTCACCGTAGAAGAAGTGCATATCAGCTACTTGTGTAGAATCACTAAATTCTTGAAAATACAGAAGGTAACCATCTGAAGCAGTTTGCCTAGAATAAGCAGCGCGTGAATTTTGTGCTGTCTGATGCTGTTGCATAATATAATTTCTTAAGGTTTGTTCACGTAATTTATAAGCGCTATCAATTAAAGCTTGATCGCTGCTGTTTGCATTAGCCCAAGCTGAATCTTTTTTGAAATCATTAATCCATTTATAAAGCTCTTCTTTAAACTGCGGAGAATTCTTTGCATAAAAATAATTTTGTACAATTTGATATTGATATTCAAAAGATTTTTTAGCTGTAGGATCATCAACAATTAATCTTCTGAAAACATCGCGCGAGGCATCGCGATTACCTTTGTCTGCAAAATAATAAGCTAATTTTTCAATATACCCGTTTTGATCGGCTTCTTTGATTTCTAAATTTCTAAAATAATTAATGGCTCGGCTTGTGTCTCCTGTGTCAGAAAAGAAAACCACAAGATCTCTTAATGCTTCACTTTCAAGTTTTGAACGACTAAGCGAAGCTTTGGTAACCGCTGATATATTGCTGGATTTACTAATTTTAACAATGAAATCTAAGTATTTAATGCCGTCTTCAGTTTTACCCATACGGTACAGACACCAGCCACCTTTATAAAAAGCGAAGACATGAAGACGATGCTTTTTATCTTTAATAATAAACGAATACTCACGGTAAGCATCACTCCATTTTTCACCTTCGAAATAGTATTCGCCTAAGGCAAAATGGGCTTCTCCCACGAATGGGCTTTTTGGGTATTGTTTAGTTAATCTGTCATAGTAAACAGAACCTTTAGCATTTTCGCCTAGTTCAAAATAATTATAACCTAAGAAAAATAAAGCCTGGCTAACTTTTTGATCATTTGGATAATCACGCAAAAACCATTCGTAAAGCTGAATAGCTCTACGGTTGTAGGCTTGCGATTCTGTTTGATCTAGTCTTGGTTGAACTTTTGATTTACCTGACTGAAATACTTGTAGTTTTACATCGTACTGTTCTTGTTTGCGTGAATCAACTAATGTTGATTTTTCAACATAAAGTTCTGCTAAACGCAACCATAGCTCGCCACGATTAGGGCTATTTTCAAATTTTTTAGTTAATTTATAAAGTTCTTGAATTTGACGATCTAAAGTTCTTTCGTATTCTGCTTGGTTGTTGCCTTTTTCAAACTTCAACATTTCAGTTGATCTGGGCGGCTTAACTGACGATAAACTTTGTTTTTGCTGAGGCTTAAATGCAAATTGTGAATCAGGCACAGCAATGTCGTTTTTTTCCATTTGTTTAAGCTGACCACCACGGCTTGATTCTTGAGCTTTCTTAAGCAAATCACCAACAGTCATTTTTTTAGTTCTTTGTTGTGGTTTTTGCTGTGTTTTTTTCTCTGCATGAACATCTTCAGAAATAACTAAAGACATAGTTAACACTAAACTTGTTCTAAAAATAATTTTTGAAATGTTTTTTATCATAATTTTACACACAACTTTATTCACAACTTTGTTTCCCTAAATAGTGATAATTTCCGACTTCATCTAACCAGTATTCGCCTTGGAACGGATAATATTCA
>JAYUQO010000309.1:0-6421 GCA_043756765.1 Bdellovibrio sp.
CCGAATCTGCGGTAACATTGAAGATTAATGACAATATCACGGCTCCATTCTTGGCGGTAGCGAAGCGCAATGTCCATGGCGCGAACACAAGATTCCACATCATCACCATTACAGTGAATCACTGGAATCGCTAAAACTTTTGCCACATCTGATGAATAGTGAGCTGATCTGGCATTTTCAGGGTTTGTAGTAAAGCCAACTTGGTTATCAATAATCAAATGAATTGTTCCACCAACAGCGTAACCACGAACGTGCGCCATCTGTAAGGTTTCCATCACAATACCTTGGCCAGCAAAAGCCGCATCACCATGGATTAAAACTGGAATAACTTTTTTACGATCGTTCGTGTCGTTTAATTTTCTTTGTGCAGCCCGGGCCATTCCTAAAACAACTGGATCAACAGCTTCCAAATGCGACGGGTTAAAAGCTAAGTGACAATTTACTTTGCCGTTTGCTGTGGTTTTTGTTTTTGAATATCCTAAGTGGTATTTTACATCACCGTCGAAATCTTCAAGTGGAGTTTCTAACTCAGTTGGCCCGTTGAAATCAGCAAACATGGTGGCTATATCTTTTTCCATGAAGTTGGCTAGAACATTTACACGACCACGATGAGTCATGCCGAGGATGACTTCTTCGATTTTAAGTTGTGAACCTTTATTAACGACATGATCGAGCATAGGTAATGTAGCGTCGGCACCTTCAATCGAAAATCTTTTTGTGCCAACGTAACGTGTGTGAATAAATTTTTCTAAAGATTCAGCTTTGGTCACTGATTTAAGGATTTCTTTTTTCTGTTCAGAAGATAGCTTTAAACCCTCTGATTGTTCAAATTCTTTGATGAACCAATTTCTGACTTCGGGGAAAGCTTCAGCGCATTGAATCGTTAATTTTCCACAGTATACTGAACGTAAATGTTTGATGATATCACGAAGACTGGCGTTGGGTTTTCCCACTAGCGAACCGATTTGAAAATTCTGATCTAAATCTTTTTCAGTTAAATTAAATTTATTCAAGCTTAATTGATCACTAGGCACAGGAGTGTTTGTTAAAGGATCAAGATCAGCTTCGTAGTGACCGTAATTTCTGTAAGCTGAAATCAAATGGTAAACATCAAGTTCTTTTTCAGATAAACCAAAAGCACCATCTTTTGAATTTGCAAATTCAACGCCTTCAAAAAAACGTTTCCATTCCATGCCGACTGATTCCGGTGAATTTTTGAATTGATGATAAAGTGATTCCAAATATTCAAGATTCAAGTGGTTCATAACTTTTCCCCCTTCAACGTCTTTTCATTCTTGATTGTGTCACAAAGTTCACGCAAGATGAAACAAATTTTTTATGAGGTTATCATGTACAAATTAGTTGTGATCAGACACGGTGAATCTGTTTGGAATAAGGAAAATCGCTTTACCGGTTGGAAAGATGTATTGCTCTCTGAAAAAGGTGTTAAAGAAGCTCAAAAAGCTGGCAAATCCTTATTAGAGCAGAAATTCAAATTTGATATTGCCTACACGAGCTGTTTGACACGAGCTATCAAGACTTTGAATTTCGTCCTTGATGAAATGAATTTAGATTGGCTTCCTGTGATTAAAGATTGGCGTTTAAACGAACGCCACTATGGTGATTTGCAAGGTTTAGATAAGTCAGAAACTGCAGCCAAACATGGTGAAGAACAAGTTAAAATCTGGCGCAGAAGTTACGATACACCACCACCGTTGATGAATTTAACAAACCCCGAACATCCGACTAAAGATCCCCGTTATAAAAACGTTAATCCTCAAATTTTGCCATCGGGTGAATCACTGAAAGACACTGTCGCGCGTGTTTTACCTTTGTGGGATGCACAAATTGCTAAAGATATTTTATCAGGAAAAAATGTCTTAATTGTAGCCCACGGTAATTCGATTAGAGCCTTGATTCAGTATCTTGAAAAAATGACGCCCGAACAAATCATGGAAGTGAATATGCCAACAGGAATCCCGTTGGTTTATGAACTTGATGGCCAGCTAAATGTGATATCTAAGAAATTTATTGGCGATGCTGATGAGGTTGAAAAGGCCATGTCTGCAGTTGCCAAACAAGGCCAGAAAAAATAATTATTTAAGACAATTTGGATTATTTTTCATTTCCTCAGTTTTACAAACTGTGTATTCGCCTAACTCGTTAGTGACTAATCTTAAATCAAAAGAACGGTCATAAATAATTCGTCTTGCATCATTAATTGCTAAATAATTTTCAGACGGGAAGGCATTACCATAGCTACCTGAAAAACCAATATTCTGTGCATTTGATGAATTCACAGTTAAACGAATAGCATTTTCTAATTGGTCAGCCGGTATAAGAGATATGATAAAACGCGGTCCGATAGCTGAAAACAAGTTGTAATAAGGTTGCAACTTCGTCAGTGCAATATTTTTTGCTAAACTATCATCAGTATTTAACATTTCAAAAAGTATCGCAGAAATTTCGTTAATATCTATTTGTAATGAACCTAATTCAGGCGGAGAAGCATTGTCGCCAAGGTCAGTACTAGATGCATGAATTGACAAAAGTTCAGATTTTATAGGGTATGTTCGAACCATTTCTTTTAAGATTTGGTAGATTTCTTTTTTGTTTAATTTCGGAAGTGATTTTAAGCTTTGGTTGTTTAATGTTAAAACTGAGCGGATATAACCATTCGTTTTAGATTTCTTGTTTGCTAGTTTATCCCAGCCAAAACGTTGCTGATCTTGTTCTAAGTTAGGAACAGAAAATTCAATAAATTTTTTGAATTCAAGAACTTGATCCGCAGATAAACTTTTATCACTTAAATTTCTGGTAAAAACTAAATCAGACATTTCGCTTTCTGAGTTTTTATTCATTTTAACTAAACTTTCAGTCATGCGAAGATTTTTCTTTTCAATTAATTTTAAACCTTCATATCTGGTGTTGATTAATTGATTCGTATAAAGATGAGTATTACTTTGGTTGTAGCGATCAACCGAAGTTACAACTGAAACTGAATTATTAATAGTATCGCTAAATGAAGCGATCGTGAATAATAATTTAAGTCTGTGTGATCTTGTAAAGCTGTGGTAACGGGTCATTAAAACACCTTTAAAAATACGATCAACAGCTCTGTCTGACGGTTGAAGCCGGGCATCACGCAACTGGATATCTTCTGCAATACTAAAACCTTTATTCACGAGTTCTTTAGTATAAGATTTATTTTGATCTTCAATAATATTCATCGCTTTTAGGTATTCGTAAGAAAGAACTTCGTTCATAAAATGATTGTAAGCACGAATGCCATCTTGATCGTTCAGGTTGAAAATATAATCGATCACATGGATGTCTTGTGGTTTAACTGTTCGGCTAAAACCTAAATTAATTAATACTGCTGATAATTTCTTTTGTAAAAAACCAAGAACTCCTGAGTTATCATCTGAATCTAAGTCAAATGATCTGATTGAAGCACTGATACCAAAATCAAGATCAGCTTGGATTGTACTTAACTGAACGTGAACTTTTTCTTTTTCCATACGGTGGATATTAAGCATTAATCGTGAGCCTCTGCTTACAGCAGCGCCGACACCCATCGCTAATTTATCAGCTGTAGTGCCGTCACTTAAACCAAGACTACCATTAGCAGCCAGCTCAATACGAACGATGTCATTTTTATTTAAATCGAGAGCTTTTTTATGATCCCAAGGAATTTTATTTAGAAAATAAATTTTGCCATCACCTTTGATTGCACTGGTTTTATCAGCAAAGAATCTTGCAAAAGTGACTTCAACATTTAATGAAAGTCCACCAAACATTTTTGCGCTGGCAGATTGCGCATTTAAACCAACAATAAATTGATAGATATCAAGTCGTTGCTGTAAAGTTTTAATGTAAGCGGGTTTAATATCAGCTGTGTAACTGAGTTTTAATGGCAATTGCATTTGCAGATTGTCTTTATCTATTAAATTTATGTTTTCGTCTAAAGCATCAAGATCTAATTTAAGTGCAGCTTTTTCCCATTGTCTCTTAATCGTGCCCATCATTTTTTGGTTAGTTTCTTCAGACGGTGATAAAAGTTCGCCTAACTGATCAAAACCAGTTGTTTGCGTGGCAGATACAGGTTGTTTAGGTTTGTTGACTTGCGATACATCAAAAGCCAATAAAACATGAGGAAGTGACATAATAAGGATTAAGTTTGTTTTTTTCATAAACAAGTTCAAAGCAAAGGAAATGCCATTTATTTCAAATACGAACGAACCTCGCTAGTGCTTTTGATCTACTACAAACTGTTTAGACGATTATTGTCGTCATCTGTCTACTGCATTGACACCTAAAAACAAAAATAGCTGACCTAATTAAATGTATTCGATTTGTCGACTTAGACATAGCTGTAAGTGGGATATGTCGTGGCACTTATTTTGATACATTTGCATATATGAAGACAAAATCATTATTTAAAACCAGTGTACTATTTGTATTAATATCTATGCTGACTTTGCAGAGTTTCGCAGAAGCTACAGCTGACCAGCCGGCTGATGTGGTCTTGGATCAATCAGTTGATATGTCGGGTCTTAATGCGGAAACAACGGTTGAATTCGGATCAACTTCAATATCAAGAAAAATGCCCTTATTCGAAACGACGCCTGAAGAGGAGTGCCCGTTATTTTCTAATTCACCTTATAATGACGTGCTCATTTCTATTGATAAAATGCAAGCCAATCTGAATACAGCATTTCCGCAATGTGAAAACAAAAAAATAAATGACGTAGTTATGACTCAAAGTGTGAAATTCAGACAATCTGTTTTAGATGTGCAGAAGCTGTCAAAATCAACACAGACACATCAAGTTAAAGCGTCGGTTGATAAAATGGTTCAGCTTGCTCAGCAAATTCAAAACACATTAGAAATCGCTTCTAAAGCTCAGACGCAAGTTTGCTACCGTCCTAACGGACAGTTCAGATCAGTGCTATTTTCAATGAGCGAAGCTTTTCAAAGTATTACGCCAGTTATATTAGATATTGCAGCTAAAAACCCGTCGGTGGCCAAAGCTATGGGACCGGCTTTAAAATATTTAGTGGGATTAGATAGTTTAACTAAAGGTTTAGGTTTCGTCGAACAGATCGCTAAAGATTCAGTGATGTTTGATATGAAAGACAAAGACAATCGAAAAAATACAATAAAAAACGTTTGTCATTATATGAAGTTTTACCTACGTCTTCAATATGTGCGTTTAAATCGCTTAGGCCGTATTCAATCTATATATACAGATTATGAAAAAAGAATTAGCGAGATCAACAAGAAGAAAACCGAGCAGTTAGAACAGCTGACTCAAAAGCAAATGGTATTTAGCAGAGCTTCGCAAACAATGGATGGCGGAGGTTTTGGTGGATCAGCAGCACTTGATCCTGAAGTGTTAGCAGTCAGTCAAATTAAGAACAAAGCCACACAAATAATTGAACGCTTACAAAGCGCACAAAATGAACTTGAATTAGCAAATAGTCAATATAACAGGCCCGCTATTGCCCAGTGTGAGACAATCAAACAAATTAAATCTATTCCTGAATTGCAAAGCATGATCAGTCACATTAAGACTTTAAATGATGGTTTTGGTAAAGATGAAAGTATTGAAAAAAGTGATCGTACAACTTCGATGATTCAGCAGTTAAAATCTTACGATGCCGAATTGACTGCAGTCACCAGTGGTAAATCGAATAATGCAGAAGAATGCTCTAAAGTCGGCCAAGATTGGATTAAAATTGCTATAGCTGTGTTATCTGATGGTGCGGAAATGGTGGTTCAATATGAAAATAACATCGTCGAATTAAGCGGAAAAAATCTAGCTGCTGATCGTACTAAATTACAAAAACAAGAAGAAAAGCTATCAAACACAAAAACAAATTATAATATTTTAAAATCATTTATCAATTATTCAGCGATTGATTTCGAAGCCAGTGAAACCGAAAAACAAGCCATCGATATGCATCGCTATTTCTTTAAAGGCCCTGAGTTTAATGAAATTAAAGCGGTTTACTGTAAGCAAACTAAAAGAACTGACTGCGAAGAATCAACTTGGGATGAATTGGCAGCATGGTTTAAGTCGACTGGCCAATATATCTATAATGAAGGGCCAGTATTTGAACTTTTAAGAAATAATGAACTTTATTTTAACCAAGCCTACAACGAAATGATCAGAGCCCTTTCTGTGCCATCAAAATTTGAATACAATAAAACTTTAGAGGCCTTCGGTGGTAAAGAGCCGCGAACTAATCTTGGCAATTACAAATTATTTCAAACTAAGCTTACAGAAAATTATTCAAAATTTATAAATGTGAATTTAGCAAATATTCCTTATAAATCGAATGACCATACAATCATTTGTAAAAACATTGATCAAGCTATTGATAAGTACGCAGTGGCATCAACGCATTTGTTAGCT
>JAYUQO010000310.1:0-2455 GCA_043756765.1 Bdellovibrio sp.
GAATCAGTTATAATAACTTTGAACCCATTGGACAAAAATCTTCTAAAATGAGTTTTCTTTACGGCATTACTTTTCCCGACGCAGGATCGCAGTTCCCACTTTATTTCGGGATTGCCGCAGGACCTGGAATTTTTTTCAAACAGCTAGACGGGGAATCCGTCTTAGCGCTCGATTACCAGCTGATGTTGGGGCTTCGCCTGTTTAATATTTTCGAGAACACTGGTTTTTTTGTTGAAGGTGGGTTAAGAAATCACTTACACATAACAAGTGATGGTCAGCTGAACGGAACGTTCATTTCAGTTGGGGCCGTCTTTACATTTTAACAGCTACCTTCTAACAACTACGTTCTAAACTGGATTAACGATGAAATTGCATTTCCATATTCTTAAAAAAGTCTCTGAAGCATTAGCTGATATTTTTCAAAATCATAAATACGCTGATAAAGTTATCGAAAAAATATTTAAGAGTAACCGTAAACTTGGATCTAGGGATCGTAAATTTATCGCTGAAACAATTTACGAAGTCGTCAGGCATTATCGCTATTATCAAACTGTGGCTGAATCGACTGAACCCTATGATCTGTTAGCCGTACATTTATTAAAAAATAATTTAGACACCCAAGAATTCGAAGACGAATTTCCGACAGATGTTGTAAAAATCAAATCGAATTTAAAAAAGAAATATTCACCAGCCGTTACAGAATCGTTTCCAGATTGGTTGTATGATTTAGGTGAAAATGAATTTAAAACTGAATGGGCAGCGATTGTTCAATCGTTGAATCGCCAGGCCGATGTGTATTTAAGAACAAACACTCTACGTATTCAGCCAAATCAATTAATTAAAGAACTTGAAAAAGAAGACATCTTTGCTGAAACCGTAGCTGATCATCCAGACGCTTTAAGACTGATGGAGAGAAAAAATGTTTTTTCAACACAGGCTTTTAAAAGCGGTTACTTCGAAGTTCAAGATGCAGGATCGCAGACAATAGCGGCACTTTTAAATCCAAAACCTGGTGAACGGGTTGTTGATGCCTGTGCGGGCGCTGGCGGTAAATCATTACACTTAGCTGCACTAATGAAAAATAAAGGCAAAATTATTTCCATGGATATTCATGAATGGAAATTAAATGAACTTAAAAAACGCACAGCCAGAAATAAAGTTGATATAGTTGAGACAAAACTAATTGATTCAACGAAAGTCATCAAACGACTTGAAAGTTCATTTGATAAAGTTTTATTAGATGTACCTTGTTCTGGATTAGGGGTTTTAAAACGTAACCCAGATACAAAATGGAAATTATCATTGGAAGAAATTCAAAGATTACAGGTTTTGCAAAAAGAAATTATTTTAGATTATTCTAAAATGTGTAAGCCAAATGGCCAAATGGTGTATGCCACGTGCAGTCTTCTAAAATCTGAAAACGAAGACCAAGTAGAATGGTTCTTAAATACAGATGTAGGACAAGCTTGGACTTTAAAAAAAGAAATCAGACAGTGGCCCCATAAGGATAAAACTGATGGCTTTTACGCGGCACTATTAGAAAAAAAACTGTAAACTGACTTTACTGCCTTCGCGTTTTAATTCCGATTTAACTGCGTTCAATTCTGAGGATTGATTTTCTTTAAAAAACGACCCCATCAAGCGTAATGACCCAAATTCAATAAAAGCTCCGAAATTTTGTGTGTTCGCTTCTGTGTCGCCATAATAATTTTCACGAACCTTAAAATGGTGGCGGTAATTGCCGGTGATTCCAAAATACTTCATAATATATAACTGCATTGTGCCTGCGGCAAATTGCTGATTTAAACGATACAGTCCGTTTTTATCTGTGCGCGTGCGTAGACCATAATGCACAGTTAAATTTGATCCTTGTAAAGTATGACCAAAAAGTCTGACATTAAAAATTCCGGTTTCATCATGAAAAGATTCTTCAACATTATTTTGGTATTCTGCTGTAAGACCCACAAATTTAGCGTAAGCAGAAAATTCGCCATCATAAGAACTTTTCTTAAGTTGCGGCTGCCCTGTGAAATCAACAGTGTATTGATTCAGCGATCCACCGACCATAAATTCATAGGGCGACGGGGTGTTTAGTGATAACCACATATCCATCATACTGTTTCTATTTTTGTTTTCTAACCATTCAGCCAAAGTAAACCGCTTAGCTGCGCGCGCTTCAGCAGCGGGGCTTAGCAGCCACGGCTTAGAATTCTGTGCGAAAGCAGAAGATGAAATTAACACTGTTAATAGTAGAATAAATGTTTTCATAGATTAATTTTAACATAGCGGTGGGGTGATCTAGTGAATTCTGAAAAATGTCTCAAAATAGAACAATCTATCGTTGTGATAAAGTCACAATCGTATTGCCCAGTAAATAAGTGTTACCGAAGGACTTAGCTGTAGGTTTGTGTGTCATGCGGGAGTTCCTTCTTTCTTTTCATCGGATTGATTTAAT
>JAYUQO010000311.1:0-2447 GCA_043756765.1 Bdellovibrio sp.
CAAAAAATCCGTTTATGGGTCCGTTAATCAATGCACAGGCTGTCGATAAATATGTGCGTTTTCAGGAAATGGCTAATCGTGAAAATTGTGAAAGCATGATGCGTGGTAAAGCTTTAGAACTAGAACACAAAGGCCATTATGTAACGCCAAGTATTCATTTAGTAAAACAATATGATGAAAAATCAATGTATCAAAAAACTGAAATCTTCGGGCCGAATGTGGCCATTTACAGATCAAGTGATTTTGATCAAACTTTAAAAATGGTGAATTCAACAGGTTACGGATTAGTGATGGCGTTATTTACAAAAAATAAAGAACTTTATCAAGAGGCTTTATTGAAAGCTCGGGTTGGTTTATTGAACTTAAATCGTACGACGAACGGGGCTAGCTCGCGGTTGCCGTTTGGCGGGATGGGCAAATCTGGAAACGATCGCCCTTCAGCTCATTTCGCAGTTCAATACTGTACTGTTCCTGTCGCCAGTCTTGAAGATTACACTGCATTAGACAAAACAAAGTTATTACCTGGGGTGATACTTGAATAAAAAAATTCTGAGTAAAAAAGTAAAAATAAGTTTAACCGTAATGATCTTCTTTAGTGTCACAGTCATGGCCAGTGTTTTGTTTTTTAGTTATCAGTTTTTAGGACAAGGTTACAGTGATGATGCTACTGAGGTTTTATTTGATGTGATGCCTGGTCAGTCAATGGCCGCAGTTTCTAAAAGTTTAGAAGCCCAAAAACTTGTTAAAAACGCTCAGTTTTTTCAGTTGTATGCAAAATACACAGGACAAAATCCAAAATTAAAAATGGGAGAATACGCTTTGCAAGCAAAAATGACTCCGCAAGAAATTCTAGCCGTTATTACGTCTGGAAGAAGTGTGACAAAAAGTTTAACGTTTCCAGAAGGTGTTAATATTTTTGATGTAGCAGAAATTATTTCTAGAAATGGATTTGGCACTCGTGAAGAGATATTAGCATTACTAAGAGATAAAGAATTTATTAAAACTTTGATGGGTAAAGATTTAGAAAGTTTAGAAGGGTATTTATTTCCAGAAACCTATAAATTTACAAAATTTGAATCATCTAAAATGATTATTACACAAATGGTGAATCGTTTTCAGTCCACATGGTCTGAACTAGAAATTGATTTAAAACTTTTTCAACAAAATTATCCACAACGAATGTGGAATCAAAATCAAATTGTGACTTTTGCCAGTATTGTTGAAAAAGAAACGGGCGCTGCTCATGAAAGAAATTTGGTTTCATCTGTTTTTCACAATCGATTAAACTTGCGTATGCGACTACAAACTGATCCAACTGTTTTGTATGGCGTAGCCCTAAAAAATAATGCCATGCCAAAAAATATCACTCGCGCTGATTTAAAAAATCCGACCAGACATAATACCTACACAATGAATGGTCTACCACCGACTCCGGTTGCAAACCCAGGTCGTGAAGCGCTCAAAGCCGCACTCAACCCTGCCAAAACGAGGTATCTTTATTTCGTTAGTCAGAACGATGGAACTCACCGCTTTTCTGATAGCTTAGTTGCGCACAATGCAGCTGTTAAAGTTTTCCAATTAAACCCGAAAGCTCGCCAAGGAAAATCTTGGAGAGATCTTAATAAAAAACAGGAGTTAAATAAATGAGATTATTTTTTTTAATATTCATTTTGTTAGGATTTTCGTGCAGTCACACTTCTAAATTTTCGCAACGAGAACCAAATCAGCAGACTGCTGTAAGAACTCCGATTCATCTAATTATTACTGTTCACGGCATTGGCGGAAGCTCGAAAACTTTTGGATACATGTCTGAGGCACTGTTTAATCAAATGAAAGATGTGCAGCCTCAGTATGACCTTCAAGTTATCAAATTTGATTACTTAACCGGCGATAAAAAATTATCAACTTATGATTTTGCCAGAAGCCTATCAACTTCAATCGACAGCTTCTTTGTTAAAAACGGTGGTTTAATTACTCAAGATAAAATTTCACTCATTACCCATTCTCAAGGTGGATTAGTTTCGATCATTTGGTATTTAGACAGCTTACTGTCTAAATCAACTACAGACGATCTTTTATTTTCAGAAACACTATTAGCCCAATACGCACGTCAAATAGATGGCATAGTTAGTTTAGGATCACCATTTTGGGGCTCTAAGCTTGCGGCAGGGTCACAATCTGATAACGGAGTGGTCAGTTGGATTGGTAAACAATTGCCTTTTGGTTTTACAGAATTAAAAGAAATGTCATTTTCTAGTAATACAATTTTTAAATTTCGTAGACGAGCTGTGGGTATAGATAAAAAAGATGATTCTGACAAATATATTAAAGCAAGGTTTCTGAATATTGCGGGTATCGTACCAGATAAAATTAGTGCACATGCAGCAGCTAAAATAGATTCAAGTCTAAAAAAGTTTTGGATGCAAGCGTCGACTAACCTTTTAAAA
>JAYUQO010000312.1:0-2439 GCA_043756765.1 Bdellovibrio sp.
GCCTAAGTTTAACGCCGGCTTGTTCAAATGAAGAGTGTCAGAAATGAAGCTCAGCATTTTATTGTTCAGCGGGAAAATTTGGCGATTATTGCTGGCAAACACCAAAACATCGGCCAAAGCCATAGTTTGAACAACAAGCCCGGTGGCAAAAATCAAAAATGTTTTCATTGAAACTCCATGCTGAAGCTATACCCCAGTCTTATTCAAATATCGTATTATAGTTTTTCATACGATCAATTAGTTTGTGTTATAAACACTTAGCACAACGCACGTTCGTGCCTAGAGGCATTCCTCAGCAATGACTAAGCTTTTAAATTCAATGCTGCGGCATAAGAACTTCATATTACGTCGTGCCAGATCAATATCATCCTGAGAAATACCCAGCTCAGGGCCGAACTGAATAAATATTAAGAACAAATTGCGTTCATCTATCAACTTTTGCCAGAAGCCGAACTGCTGTAGTGCGGCGGCAAGCCTTGTTGCCTGTACCACACTTTTTTTAGCTTGTTCACGTTGTCCGTTTTTTTCTAAGACTTGAGTATCTAGAATTAGCTGATCAAAAGCTTTGATGAGTTTTGCTTGCAAAACGATACGCTCTTTTTTATAGACGTGCCCTAAAACTTTGTTCGAATTGTTGAACTGCAAATAGTGAAAGTATTCATGCACTAAGCTTCCGATAAAGGCATCGCTGTGCAAAGCAATTGTATTGTTATACGCAATATATTGGCCATGCAAAGACGAAACTTCATTAAAAAAACTATTGTTCACATTTGGCTTACACCATTTCTTAAAAAGATTATTTTTTCGTTTATCTTGGCAATGAATTTCGAGATTGATTTTTTTATCTTTAATGAATTGAACTAAATCGGCAGCGTTTAACTTGAATAATTTACGAGCAAGACCTGTTTCAATGGTGGTGCCGTCACATAATTCAATTTTGTTATCGACTTTTTTAGGCTTGCAAGAGGCAAAGTAGCTTTTATTGTTATCAAGCCATTTAAAAAAAACTTCCGATTCAGCTATTGCCGCCTCAACTTGTGGAAATTCAACGATTGTTGTCGGGTTCAGTTGTTTTGCAGCGACAGGTGTTTGCGAAGCCGAGCTCTCAATTTTCGGCTGAGCTTTGCAAGCTGTTAGTGCCAAGCTTACAACCAAGCTACTTACGACGAAGAATGAACTAAGTTTTAACTTCATTGTACCGGAGCTTTCAACAATTCGTAGTCAGAAGACTGTCGCTTCTTGTTTTTTAAGTTATAAAGAACATTTAACGCATCGTAATCATAGTCGGCTAAATCGATGAGCTGGTTGTATCCCATGATTGATTTATTTTTATCTGAAAAATTATGAGCTAAGCCTAAGGCATGTCCGAATTCGTGAGTGACGATGTTAACCAAGTACTGCAAACTTTTAGTGTTGTAATACTGCTCAAGCTTAACTTTACTCTCCGGGGTTTTTTTGATTTGCTCGTCTATCATGAGCTTAAGGTTTTCTTTCCACTTATCATAGTCGGCTTTTCGTAAAAGCACATCCGCATCAACAATTTCGCCTGAACTCGGGTTTGCTAAAACATTGGTGGCGGCAAAGTGAATAGGTGCGTCTTCTTTTTTTTCTTTTGAATCGAATAAGATAATACAGTGTTGCTCTGAAGAGGCCCATTCACAGCTTTCTTTTTTAACGAAACTGATTTTGAGCTTATCTTTTAGCAGTTTTTGATAAGTTTTTAGGGATTCTGAAACTAAGCTGAAGAAAGTGTCGTCACCAACGACACTGAATTCAACACTTGCGGCCTTCCAGCGATAAGAAATTTGGTAGTCAGTATCCTTGAGGTATAAAAACTTTTGCAAATCTGAATTCTTCTTCGATTTATCTGTTTTATAAAATTCATAGGTGTAAATGACTTCAGCTTTTTGGTTGCAACCCGCAAAGCTCTTTTGAACTAAATAGAAGTTGTCAGTGACTTTGCGAATTTTAAAGTCCATTTCAACTTCGCCGCATCTGTTTGAAGATGTGTGTATTTCGTCTGATTTTTCTTGTCCTGAGGCAATTGTTGCATGAGAAATTCCGGTTTTTGCAAAAAGATGTCCGTCAAAAATCACACCTTCTTTAACGGCTGCAACCTCAATCGGAATCACCTGAAACAACACCATCGTGATTTGCTGTTTAAACAAATTACTTAATAAATTAGTATCGCCGGTTGCTGAAAGTAAGGTGCTGCGAAGATCTGATTTTTTAACTAATCCGATATCGAGTGTTTTTACTACAGGATACGCCTCTAAACTTATTGGGAAATTGTAATCGTATACGGCATAGACTTTTAAATTTATAAGACATACGAACAATATAAATATACTTTTTAAATGCATGGTTCCCCCACCGGCAACGAATCGTCATGAGTTATTAGACTGTTTTTAGATTGAGTTGACTACTTAGGGCTTACGC
>JAYUQO010000313.1:0-18511 GCA_043756765.1 Bdellovibrio sp.
CGTTTGTACTTTGCATTTGCATTTTGGTTATCTGTTTTTGAGTCCAAAACTGATATTCCATAATCTAATAAAAGCCCATTGTAGTCGTAATTGAATGACGACATTTCTAAAGAGGTCTTCCATTGGCGCTCAGAACGGTTGGCAAAAACCGATAAACAAGCCCCTGTGAATAGAATAAAAACGATGACAATTTTCACCTCTCTATTGTGAAAAATTTATATTAAATGTTCAATGAAGCCTTTTTAACATATTGCGTTACAAAAATGCTAGACATTCTTGATGACAACTTTCTACGCCTATGGTGATTCACTACTATGAATAAAATGTTTGTTTCTGCTTTCATTTTTGCCTTAGCCTTCTTAGCCTTCTTAGCCTCGCCAACTCTATTTGCTGCAGTGGAAGTTCTTAGTTATCGTGGCAAAATCGAGCGCATCAATAACGAAAGCTATCTTTCAGAATCACGTTCAAAATTGTCTTTAAAAATGGATTACTTTAACGATATCTCTAAACAGCAAATTGATCGCTTGGGTGCCGGCGATTACGTTTCTGTGACGGCCACTGTTGATGAACACAACTCAAATCATATTCACGTTAATTCTGTAAATTACGTCGGCCTTAAAACATTGTTAGGGACATGGAAAAGTGAAATCAATTTGTGTTATGAATTCACCGGCTTCACAACATTTTATGTTTACACTCCGAACAACAAAGGCTTGTGTATTCGCCAAAGCATAAAGACACCGGCAAAACCGCAAACAAATAAATACAATTTTTTTATTAACCCAGATATCGATACATGGAATTTACTGATTTCATCACCTGACAATAACTTTGTTGGTGAACTCATGATCCACGACGAAAACAATATCGAAATCCAACTTTTTGATAATCAAACAGACGCTGTACTTGATGCAATTGTTTTAAGGAGACTTCTCAGTGCTGACTCCCAGTCAAAACGATCTCTACTTCTCTAAAAACGATCCTCAAGATATCAGGCTTGGTGATCTGGCTAAACAAAACTTAACGGTCTCTCCAGAATCCGGCGATATTGCAATTATCGGTTATCCTGATGATGAGGGTATTAAACTTAATGGCGGCCGCATTGGAGCGGCATTGGCCCCTAAAACAATTCGTCAATTTCTTTACAAAATGACTCCGTCATTTGAGTGTGCAGAATTTAAAGCTAAAATTTGTGATCTAGGTGATTTGGTTCCAGCGACTGCTATACCACCTGCTAACTTACAGACTTTGGGCGAAAGACACGAAATTGCATTAAATCTTACCCAAAATCTTTATAAAAAAAATGTTCGAGTTCTTACTTTAGGCGGAGGCCACGATTACGGTTATTCAGATACAGCGGCTTTTGTTTCACAATACAAAGCTGAATCTAAAAACAATCCTGAATCCTTAAAACCGATCGTTATTAATTTTGATGCTCATCTTGATGTGCGACAACCAACACTGGGTTTTAATAGTGGTACACCCTTTTATAGATTAAATGAAAAATACAAAGACCAATTTCATCTCATTGAAATCGGCATTCAGCCCCAATGCAATTCACCGCAGCATTATCAATGGGCTAAAAAGCAAAATATTGAAATCGTAAGTCTTAATGATATTGAAAACTTTGGGTGGACTTATCTTTGGGAAAAAACTGAATTGAAAACCTTAAATACGAAATCATCACTACGACCCGTCTACGTCAGTTTTGATATTGATGGTCTAACCGCCGCAGAAGCTGGTGGCTGTTCACAGGCTTGGGCTACAGGATTAAAAACTATGGAATGTTTAAAATTTCTAAAAAAACTTTACAGCACTTCCAGCGTTAAAGGTTTCGGAATATATGAAGTTTCGCCACCACTTGATCGTGATTCTCAAACATCAAAAACAGCGGCGCTATTAGCCCATCACTATATTTTTAATTCCTAATTTTTAAGGTATAAAATGCGAAGTTTCGGTAGCGACAATCACACTTCTGTTCATCCACTCATTATGCAGTCCATACTTGATTGCAATCACGATCATGCTGCGAGCTACGGAACTGACGATCTTTCATTAGCCCTTCAACAAAAAGTAAAAAGTATTTTTAGTCAAACAGCCGAATCACATTTGGTTTTCAACGGCACAGCTGCAAACGTTTTATGTTTAAAAGCGGGGCTTAAATCTTTTGAAAGTTGTTTTGTTTCAGACATCAGTCATCTGCACCTTGATGAGTGTGCCGCCCCTGAAAATTATAGCGGAAAACTCATCACTCTGCCTACAATGGCCGGAAAAATAAATTTAGAAGACGCTAAAAAAAATCTAATTCGCCGAGGCGATCAACACTATAGTCAAACCCGCATGATCAGCCTTACCCAACCTACTGAACTGGGTACAGTTTATGAAATTGATGAAATAAAAAAAATAACAGCATGGGCCCATGATCAACAGATGTTCGTGCATATAGATGGTGCAAGGTTGGCCAATGCGGCTAATTATTTAAAGTGTGATCTAGCAAATTTAACCACTGATTTGGGCGTTGATTTGATTTCTTTTGGCGGCACTAAAAATGGATTTTTGTTTGGTGAACTGGTCGTAATTTTAAATAAATCATTACAAAAAGATTTTAAATATTATCGTAAACAACTTTGCCAATTACCATCAAAGACAAGATACATGGCGAATCAGTTCTTAGCTTATTTCGATAATCAGTTGTATTTAAAAATCGCCGAACATTCACATCAAATGGCTTTAAAATTCGAAAAAGAAATCAGAACTCATTTGCCTGAGATACAAATCACACAAAAAGTTCAAAGCAATGCTGTGTTTGCTATTATCCCCAAACAATGGATAAAACCCTTACGTGAAAAGCATTTTTTTTATGTGTGGGATGAACATAACTATGAATGTCGTTTGATGACCAGTTGGGACACAACAGAATCTGATATTAACAGTTTTATCGAGACGGCTGCTGCACTTCGCTAGTTGATTCGTTTTGGTGTTCTTCTTTATATTCTAAGCCATTTTCAGGGGCTGGCGGATTATTCAAATTGGCATAATCATCTTTAACTTCAATTTCTTTTTCTATAATTTTTATTTGCCCAAAAAACGGCACAGTCATTTTAATTTTTTTAATTTCAATGAAATCTTTATAAATCGCTGCCTCTATCGCTACTTCATTACTATCTTTAGTTTCTTTTTTAGATTTATAGCTATATTTTTTTATTCTTAAATCTTGTAAATGCGAATCAGCTTTCAGTGTGTATGTGGTGTTTGTGCATTCCATTTCAAGTGGTCTGTTGGCCTTTAATTTGACGACACATTCACGCGGATCAGTTTGTAATGTTGCACTTAGTCCAACAACACTGGACCACGAAGCATTAATAAAACGAATCACGTAAAGTTTTTCAGTTAGCACATCAATTTCAGCTAAAGTCTTAAAAGGCTTTTCACATTCACTCACAATAGTGATTTTTTTCTCTGCACCTTTCAATTTTATCTTTTGGCACTCATATGATTTTAATGAAGGGCGTTTTATTTGAGCTTGTAAATCAAAAGCGTAACTCAGCACATCGAATTGATTAACTGACGGAAGACTTGCAGGAATAATTAATTTTAAAATTTCATTCTCTAGACTCGCTAGAAACCTAAAAACTTGTGCTTGGTTTTTTATTTTGACCACGGACTCATCAACAGGTTTTAAGACAATAGTCTGTGAAGGTGTTAAGTTTTTGTCATGATTCTCAAGTTGTATAGGGCTCACTTCTTCTTTTTTAGAGGTGCATGATGTCATATTTAAGATAAACATCAGACCAAAAAGCAGTCTTGAGATCTTCATATCGGTAAAAGTCCTAATCATCATTTTATTATGACGTTTTATCTTCAACTTTTTCAAGTTTTAGTTACACTAATCACATGGAAAAACACTCAAATAAAATTTGGACCAAAAGATACCCTAAAACTGTTCCTCAAAGCATTCAACTAGACGAATACACCAATATTCTTGAAGTCCTTGATGAATCAGTCCGAAAGTTCAGAAATAAACCTGCCTTTAAAAATTTCGGCATTGGTATCACTTATAACGATCTTGATCGTTTATCAGGGCAATTTGCTTCTTATCTGCAAAACACTCTGGGTTTAAAACAAGGCGATCGAATTGCTTTACAAATGCCCAATGTGATTCAATTTCCAGTGGTTATGTTTGGCGCTCTACGCGCAGGGCTTATCGTGGTAAATACAAACCCGCTTTACACTGCTTCAGAAATGAAACATCAATTTTCTGACTCTGGCGCAACAACTTTAGTGATCCTAGCGCAGTTTGCCCATTTGTATCAGCAAATTCAAAATGATGTCCCGATCAAAAATGTGATCGTCACTGAAGTCGGCGATCAATTAGGATTTCCCAAAAAACAATTAATTAACTTTGTTTTAAAAAATGTAAAAAAAATGGTGCCACCTTATCAGTTCAAACATCACTCTTGGGAAGAAGCTTTAGCATTAGGCGCGCATAAAACCTATGTGCAACCAAAAATTGGATCACAAGACACAGCCTTTTTACAATACACTGGTGGAACAACTGGTGTTTCAAAAGGCGCTGTACTGACTCATCAAAATATTATTGCCAATATGTTACAGATTTGCGCGTGGATGAGACCAAAATTAATCGAAGGTGAAGAAATCTGTTTAACCCCACTTCCGATGTATCACATTTTTTCATTAACAGTGAACTGCTTAGCTTTCATGAGATACGGCGCAAGTAATATTTTAATCACGAATCCCCGCGATATCCCCGCATTTATTAAAACTATGAAATCCGAAAAATTTTCAATTATGACTGGTGTTAATACTTTGTATAATGCTTTAGCTTTGCATAAAGATATTAAGTCCGTTGATTTTTCTCATTTAAAAATTTCAGTAGCCGGCGCAATGGCTTTACAAACCACTGTCAAAGAAAGATGGAAAACAGCAACTGGAACTGATGTTATTGAAGGCTATGGCCTAACTGAAACATCCCCTGTCGCTTGTTGCAATCCAATAGACGGTACTGATAAAGTCGGTACAATTGGCTTACCTCTTCCAGATACTGATATTAAATTAATTGATGATGCCGGAAACGATGTCACTTTCACAGGAAATCCTGGTGAGTTGTGCGTGAAAGGACCCCAAGTTATGAAGGGTTATTACAACAAACCCGAAGAAACGCGCAACGTTCTTAAAGACGGATGGCTCTTCACAGGAGACATCGCCACGATGGATAAAGATGGATTTTTTAAAATTGTCGATCGTAAAAAAGATATGATTCTTGTTTCAGGATTTAATGTTTATCCGAACGAAGTTGAAGACGCTGTCATGAAACACCCAAAAGTACTAGAGGCCGCAGCAATTGGCGTACCTGATGAACATTCCGGTGAAGTTGTTAAAGTCTTTATCGTAAAAAAAGATGAAAGCCTAACGTCTGAAGAAATTATTCAACACACAAAACAGTATTTAACAAATTACAAAATACCCAAGCATGTTGAATTTAGAACAGAAATACCAAAAACCAATGTAGGTAAAGTATTACGTCGCGCTTTAAGATCTTAGTCTGCCGTAATACTTTGTCGTATTTCAGTTATATTTTTTAAGCTAACTAACTAGCTAACTAAGCTTTTTTAGCCCAAGTTGTACACCAGCCAGTAGTTGCAACGACTTTTCCTGAGGCGAAAGGCATTTGACAAGGTGCTGCTTTTTTACCATCAACAGTTGTTTCTTTATCGCCTGTGTAGAAAACACAGTTTTTACAATTTTGATCAGCAAATTTAACCCCAGCACGATCAGTCATTAACGCTTTATCTTTAATTTCAGAATGATTATGAACATAACTAACTGCTCTTGCTTGTCCATCTTTTGGATCTACAAGTTTAAGTCCAGCACCAGTCGCAGCTGTGCCACCACGTTTACGTTCAGCCTTTGCTATAAGAGGTAAAATCAACATAACTCCAGTTACTGTTGCAAGAGATCTGAAAAATGATCTTCTTTTCATTGAAAACTCCTTGTTTGTAATATTCATAATAATCATAGTAGCTATTTTCATTTGGTTTTCAATAAGATTTATGAGATGAAAGATAGACTATGTCATCTATCAATCCACCTATTTATAAACTTGGCCCTGATTTCTATGACGAAGTTATGCCGGCTCAATTCCCGAAAAAAATATTACGTTACTTAAATTCTAAAGCTGCTGATTCGACCTCGCAAAGTGATCATCCACTCAAAAATATTCCGCATGAAAATTTTTGGAATTTTAAAACTTTAGATAATAATATTCAAAAACCCTTAGCCTTAAGATATCACGGCCACCAATTTAGACATTATAATCCTGATTTAGGCGATGGCCGTGGTTTTTTGTACGCGCAATTTCAATACAAAAATGAATGGTTCGATTTAGGTACAAAAGGTTCAGGCCAAACACCTTACTCACGCCAAGGTGATGGACGTCTCACTTTAAAAGGTGCTGTTCGTGAAGTACTCGCTACAGAAATGTTAAATTTTTACGGACTTTTTTGCAGCGAGACCGCTTGCATCTATGAAACCGGTGAAAACTTAACTCGAAATGACGAACCCAGTCCGACAAGATCTGCAGTGCTAACACGTTTAACCCGAGGTCATATTCGTATTGGAACTTTTCAACGTTTGGCCTACATGAATCAGCTTGATCAAATTAAAAAACTCACTGTTTATGTTTTAAAAAATTATTATCCAGAAAGCTTAAAAAATTTAAATTCAGAACACGATCAAGTTCACCGTCTGTTTCAATGTGTCAGTCAAAGATTAGCAGAACAAGCTGCACAGTTGATGGTGTCAGGCTTTGTTCACGGCGTTTTAAATTCTGATAATATTAATATTACTGGTGAAATATTTGACTTTGGCCCTTATCGATTTTTACCCAAGTACGACCCCAATTTTACTGCAGCTTATTTTGATCATGATGGCTTATATTCATTTGGTCGCCAGCCAGAAACACTATTGTGGAATTTAACCCAGCTAGGATTAAGTCTTGAAAAAGCTTATCCTGATTTTAAAATGCAACCTTACATAGATTCTTTCGAAGACCTTTTTCATCAAGAATTTCAAAAATCATTTCAAAATAAATTAAATGTGCGTTTCTCGCTTGATGCCGATGCTGAAAAAGCAGTTCATCTTTTTTACAAAACCTTGACAGAAGTTTCTATCGGTTATGAATTAGCTTTTTTTAGTTTGCATACAGCACAAATTTACACAAATCCTGTTTTCAATGATCCGTCTGTGTTCACTTTTTTAAATCATCCGGATATTCAAGAACTTAAAAAAATAATTGAAAATGGATCTGTACTTGATGCGACTATCTTATCTAATGATTATTTTAAATCAGTAAAACCAGAAACATTACTTATTGATGAAATCGAAATGATCTGGAAACCGATCGCTGAATATGATGATTGGAGTCTTTTTGAGCAAAAAATCCAATCACTTCAAAAATTTAAAAACTTACACAAACTTTGATTTTGACCAAACTTTAGCTCAATTGTTAATATATAATAAACTTGCAACTTCTAATTTTCGTAATTGAGTTTTAGTTTTCAATAAATTAATCTCGGCTTGTGCCGCATCTGATTCTGCTATGACAACTTGGGCTGTCACTGTTCGTCCTCGTGATAATTTATTCTGTTCTGCTAAAGCACGTTCGCGCTGAAACTGTGCCACAGATTCTAAAACAGAAACTGATTTTTTAAGAAGTTCGTATTTACGAACATGTTCCAACCACGCTTTTTCGCCATCAAGCTGCTTTTTTTCAGCTTTTAGTTTTGCAGCCGTCGCATCTTTTTGTGCTGAATTTCTGAGTGATGACTTTGCATCGGATTCAAAAACCCATGAAAAATTAACGCCAAATGAATTCTTTGGAAAATCATCTTGAGTCATATCAGAAACAGCTTGCTGGTGGTCTCTATCATAAGACGTTGTGCTGTATGTTCCAAACACATTTAGGTCAGGTCTTAATTGATCAGTGACTTCGTCAGCCATGTAAGATTTTAATTCGGCTTCAACCTGTTTAAGTTTTGCATCGATTTTTATAACATTCTTATTTTTCATTAATTCAGCAATATAAGGTCTTGAGTCTGCCATATTCACATTAAGTTCAGGTATAGAATCATGAGCAGCTAAACCAATATTGTCTTTAAATTTAATTTCTTGGTTTTTAAATTCTTCCTCAGCAGTTAGTAATTCAACTTGTCTTAAGGCCACAAGCGCTCTGGCATTCATTAAATCAGAACGATCACTAATTCCGTTACTAACTCGTTGTGATGTCCACTTATCAATTTTTTGGGCGCGCTCTAGATTTGATTTTTTTAATTTTAAATCCTCAATCGCCAAATAATAATCCCAGTAAGTGCCTTCGATTTCAATTTGTGTAGCACGGGCTTCTAGATCAAATGCCAACTGTTCAAGTTGAGCTTGCGCTGTTTTTCGCTTAATAATAGTTCTGGTCCCGTGTCCAAAAAAATCTTTCCATAATGACTGCTGCACTGTTAAATTGACTGCACCAGTGCTGTACATATCAAAACCTTGAAAAATAACACCATCATTTACAAATTCACCTGTTTGGGCGTCTAATTTAAAAGTTGTTCCAGTAATTGTTTTTTTAGCGACACCTAATGTATAAATTTCAGATTCACGACGAGTCCCTAATTGGCTGGGTCTTGACTGATCAGTTGTATTCACATAGCTGCCAGTAATGACTGGTGATAAATCGATTTCAGCAGATTCGACTTTTTTTAAGTAACCTTCTTGACCGATTTCGTAAGATTTCACCAGCGGATTTTTTTGTTTAGCTAATTCCATATAATTATTAATAGACAAAGTATTTTTAGCTGGCTGATTAGCTACTGGTTTCGCATCAGAAATTCCTACAAACATTGGAATTATCGCAAATCCAAGTAATGAAATTTTAAATTCTGTATTTTGAATCATAATAAGACCGCAACTAATTTAAACTAATGAGTTTTTTTACATTCTTCGCATTTTTCTTTGTCCTTGCAAGTTTGTTTATCGTTACAGCTATGAGAGCTATCGTCGTGATGCTTATGTCCGCCTGTGTGACCGCAAGAAGCAAATAGCATAGCCAAAATTGACAACGTAAGGATTTTTTTCATAAAGACTCCATTTTTTGATTGTTACCGCTTATTTTTAGAGTTTTCGCAGCATTTATGCTAGTTTTCATCATTATGAATCAAAAAACAATAGCTTTCATCCTGTGTTTCCTACTGTTTAACGCGTTAACTGCCCGGACCTGGGCTGCAGCAGCTTCTGATACATATGAAACGCGTGACAGTTACTATTCAATCGATATTAAAGAAGTTTCTGATCATTTGTTTTCAACTGTTGGCAGTCTAAATTCATTTATCACTAGTAAAAAAGAACAAGCTTATTCACTTTTAGATTTTGAATTTAAACAGGAATCACCACACAAAGTAGAACCCTATCAACGGAAACATCACTTTGGTGGATGGGCAAAAAATAGAAAATTTGGCGACTGCTACAACACACGCGCCAAAGTATTAATTCGCGATAGTCTTAAGCCCGTGATCTTCAAAAAAGAAAATCCATGCTCAGTGATAGCCGGCTCTTGGGTTGACCCCTATGCCGGTGCTGAGTTTACTGATGCCCAAGATATTCAAATTGATCACATGGTTCCTCTGAAAGAAGCCTACATTGCTGGAGCATATAAATGGACATTTAAAGAGCGTTGTCTTTACGGAAACTATTTAGGTTACAAAGGCCACTTGATCGCTGTTGATGGTGAAGAAAACAATCAAAAAAGTGATCAGACACCTATAGATTATATTCCACCTAAAAAAGATTATCTTTGCACATACGCTAAAGATTGGCTGACAATAAAGGCGTTATGGGGACTGACTTTTACTAAAGACGAAAAAGATCAATTAAACCAAATTGTAAAGGAAAACAATTGTGACCCTTCACAATTTGTTATGACAGAAAAAGAATTAAAAACACAATACAACTTTTTTGAAAACAATCTTAAGCTTTGTGATGATCATTGAATTATTTTAGATGTTTTTTGAAAAACTCAATCATGTGTCCAATTTCTAAAATTTGATTTTCTTTCTTCGCTGACCCATGTCCTTCATCTGCAAAAATAATTAATTCTGATTTGATATTTTTTCTTTTCAAAGTTTCATGTATTTGCAAAGCCTCACCCACTGGAACCCGGGGATCATTAGCCCCTTGAATAATCATTAGTGGATCACGCACTTGATTGACATAAGTCACTGGCGATAACCGCATTAATGATTCTTTATCTTTAACTGGGTCACCATATTCAGTGATTCTCAATGTCCTACGGTACGGGGCCGTGTTATTTAAAAAAGACACTAGATCACTCATTCCAACAAGAGCTACTCCGGCTTCGTAACTGCCAGCAAATTTACTCATCGCCATTAATGTCGAATATCCGCCATAGCTCCAACCCATTATACCGATCTTAGGGGCTTGAACACCCATATCTTTAAACCAATTTTTTCTAATCCAAATCGATGCATCTTCAATATCAGTGATAACTTTTTCACGAAGTGGTCCATTATCGCTTTCAAGCCATGCTTTACCATAGCCTTCGCTACCACGAACGTTGGGTTCAACAAAAATAAAACCTTCATCAACAAAAGCCTGCAGTGTCGGGCTAAAACCCGGCTGTGACTGCCCTTCAGGTCCGCCGTGAAAATGAATCACGACAGGACATTTTTTTGTTTCTTTACACCCACTCGGAAACCTGACAAACATCGGAATTTTAACACCATCACGCGTTTCATAATTCATTAATTCTGACACAGCAAAAGTTTTCAAATTCACTTCCGGTGCTGATGGTAAAACCCACTGGGTCATTTTCTGAGTTGTCCAATTAAATGAATACCCCGTTCGCGGCGATTGTGAATTCACCACGGCTAACATTGTGACTTCAGCATCACGGGTTGTTGCGCCTGAAAAAACATGAATTGCATTTTTAAATTTGGGTAATTGAATCGACTGATACGTTCTTGCATCAAGGGCTCGTAATTCAGTAAAACCTTCACGGTTAATATTATAAATAATTCGTTTTCTTTTTTCATCTATAAAAAAGCTATCAACATCGTAATCAAGCACGCCTTTGACTAATGGAATCAAAATTTCTGATTTTTTAAGATCAGCTTCTGGTTTGAATCGGTATAGCTTTTTGAAATTTTCTTTTGGTGTTAGAACGATGTATTCACCAACGTGATGTGAATACATAACTTCGTATTCGTCTTTATTTTTCTGCCCAATGACTGGATCTATTTTTTTAGTCGTTGGATCATAATCAAAATATTCTCGTGTTCTAGACCCAGTAACTTGAACTAATAGTAATTTTTGACCGTTTTTTTTGTGGTCGGCAATATACCATACACCTTGACCTTCGTAGACCATTTGTTTTTCTAATGTTTCTAAATTTAATTTATAGATATTATAGGATTCAGGCTTTTGATCATTCGAACTGTAGTAAACATATTTTGAATCGCTTGTTATAAAACTGTAGGTGACTTGGGCTTTTTCTTTTCGATAAAGCTCAGTGATAGCGCCTGTAGCTAAATCTAACTTAAATAGACCAGGATTTTCTTGGCCGTTCGTGTCTTTAGAAATAATCAAAAATTTTCCGTTAGGTGCGACATCTTGTAACGTCACTGCGTCAGTGCCAGAGGTTAATTGCACCGGAAACTTCTGTGGACCATTGATTTTCCAAATGTGTGAAATACCCGTTACCCGCCATGAGAAAAATAATGTCTTTTTATCTGGCGATAACA
Organism: Bdellovibrio sp.; assembly: GCA_043756765.1. Lineage (GTDB taxonomy): Bacteria > Bdellovibrionota > Bdellovibrionia > Bdellovibrionales > Bdellovibrionaceae > Pseudobdellovibrio. The sequence continues at coordinate 11,829 of JAYUQO010000313.1, forward strand.
TCCCCATACCGGGCGATGAAACATCGAGCATTTTTTTAAGTTTATTCGACATCACTGCATCTAAATTAGGTGCTGCATATTTTTTAAGAGTTTCTGCAGAAATTGAATCAGCCCCATGACCTTTATATTCAGCATACACAGACTGATTCAATAAAAGCTGAATGAATAAAACTAACACAAGCATCGAACGCTGATTTTTCATATTTAACCCCTTAAATTAAACTTCTATCTTATTCACTAGTTAAAAAAAAACACTAAAAATGAAATTTTAATTAACCGCATCGAACTAGACCTGTGTCTGAATCAAGTCAACCCATTGGAGGGGTTTAAAAATGAATACAAGGAAGAATTTAAGTCACTGTATAGTGACTCGTGCTTTTATCCTTTGTTTACTCTTGATAACCACAAGTTGTTCAAAAGAAAACCTAAATGATAATAGTAAGATGCAGGAAAACTTTGAAGTCGACACAGAAGTCTCTTCACATGTTGTTTATGGATCAGATGGTCGCTTAGATCTTTACGAAGTTGAAGATGCAAACCTAAAAAGGTTAGCTGATTCAACAGTGGCTTTAATTAAAAAAGCTGATCTAACAACGCAATCCGGAATCACAACAATTCGTAGTAAAAACTATGGAACCCAAATGGGCCTTTGTTCGACAGAAAAATACTACGAACAAGACGTAGCGGCTTTCTGTTCGGGGTTTTTAGTCGCACCTGATGTTATTGTGACTGCCGGTCATTGCATTAAATCACAATCTGATTGTGTGGGTACACAGTTTGTTTTTGGTTTTAATGTGAAAACTGCTGGTTTATTTCCTCAGCAGGTTTCTGAATCTGAAGTCTACAACTGTCGCGAAATAATTAAAACCACAGTTGAATCTAACGGGACTGATTTTGCCGTGATTAAGCTAGATCGCACAGTCGCGAACCACAGATCACTAGCTGTTAGACAAACTGGGTCAGTGCAAATTGGCGACCCCCTTGTGGTCATTGGCCATCCCGCAGGACTTCGCACAAAAATCACTTTGGGTGGAAAAGTTAGAGCTTCTGCCACTGAAGCCAGTTATTTTGTGGCCAACGTGGATACATACGGTGGAAATTCAGGGTCGGTCGTTTTTAATGCCAATACGGGTTTAGTTGAAGGTATTTTAGTTCGCGGCGAACAAGATTTTACACCAAAAAATGGCTGCTACATTTCAAAGGTTTGTACTGAAGATGCTTGTCGTGGCGAAGACATTACACGAATTTCTGCAGTCAAAAGTTTTATTCCGGTCAGTGTGGAACCCCCATCTGTTCCTGATGTTCCAGTTTCAAAACCTGAAATCTTCACATCAAACGAAGTTCTAAATATTCCAGATCGTTCAACTGTGGGAATAAAAAGTTTACTGAATGTGACAAGCGCTCCTCAAGGGCGAAAAATTAGTTTATCATTAAATATCGCTCATACTTTTATAGGGGACCTGGTTGTGAAATTGACAACTCCTGATGGAAAAGTTGTGACAGTGCATTCTAAAACTGGTGGATCAGATGATCATATCATTAAGTCTTATGATTTAACAGCCGCACTAAAATCTGTCCAAAGCACCGGACAATACAAACTAGCGGTTCAGGATCTAGTTGCCAGAGACATAGGTCAGCTTAAATCATGGTCTTTGCGGTTTGAATAAGTCTTGTAACCAACCACCAGCGAAAGTCAGCGATTGCTTGTTAAAACTGATATCAAAATTTGATTTATAATTTGGATTATAACCAATGGCTTGATGGTTGATTTGCAATTCATCAAGCAATCTTTCTAAATTCTTTTTTTCCTGTTCAAAAGAAAATGATTCACCGCTATTAATTGAGTGTTCGATATCTTCACAGTACTTTTGCAATCGTTGATCTTGATAGGCTTCTTTTTTGGATGCGACAGCAGCATTCAACATCATCTGCAAGTAAGTTTTATCACCTAAATTATTAAATTCCGGACGGTAATCCATCATTTGATTAAACGCAAACAGCGCTTGGCCGTAGAACTGCGCCTTACTAAATAGATCATCTTTTAACTGACCATTTTTTTCAGATTCAGTCACTGCGCTGACTAACCCGTTCATTGCTGGCAATCTAAACACACTTCTGAATAACGTTTTTAATGGTTCATATTTAGGGTCCGCTTGTGTTGGATCTTTTGCGATAAGCGCATCGTTCGTAAAATTGTCGTTTGGACTAACTGGTTTTGCATTTTGTAATATTCCACAGAATTGACTCAGCGGTTTACTATTATCCATCAGATCATCAAGAGCTTTTTTATCAGTTTGTTTTTTCTGTTCCTCAGATTGCTCAACTAATTGAACCCCAGAAACTGGAACGCTTTCAACAGCAACAACTTCCGACGCACTTACTACAGCACCAGTTTGCAAAGATGCTGTCTGACTAACAGGTGCACTTGTTTTAGGTTGTGATTTTAAGACTTGTCCGATTTCTTTTGCCGAAGGCAGTGATTTTAAAATATAGACAACTAGAATAGTTACGCAAACTACTAAGACTAAAGCAATCACTGAAACTATTTTTAAAATCTTCTTGAATGTATTGCTATTTTTTTCCATCTTTAGTGATCAACTTTCCTAAAGATCCAAAATTATTTGTCGCAAATGAAGAAGTCGCGGTTGAATTATGCTCTCTCCATGAATGATCTTCTTGTAATCCAGGAACACCTAGTGAAATTCTTTTTTGTTCAAATAAAATTTCATCAACTTGTACTTGAATTTGATCACCTTTTTTCTTGTTTTCAAATTGCGATGCATCTAATGATTCTTTCCATTTTGATCGCGGTAATAAACCCGTAACCCCAGGAGCAATCTGAATGAATAGGCCATACTGTTCTTTTTTCTCTACAGTGCCTGTAACTTGTGTTCCGACTTTAAATTTTTCTGGAACCATTAACCAGGGGTCGCCATCGCCACCCGCTTGTTTAATACTTAACGAAATTTTTAATTTCTTTTCCTGTTCAACGACTTCTAAAATCTTAACTTGAACTGTTTGCCCGACTGATACAACTTCAGACGGATCTTGCAATCTTGACCAACCGATTTCTGAAATATGACAAAGTCCTTCAACTCCACCGCCAACACTTACAAAAGCGCCGAATTTTTCAATACGAGTAATTGTGCCGGTTACAATGTCGCCAATTTTTTGTTGGGCCATAAAATGACCTTCGTTTTCAACCTTTGTCAGATCTAACAACTTACGACGAGACACAACTAAATTGCGACCTTTAGGGTCAAATTGGCTGATCATGAAATCAAATTTTTTATTCACATAACTTTCGTGATCTTGGACTTTGTAATCCATTTGGCTGACAGGACAGAACGCAATTTTATTTTGAACTTGAACACGAAATCCACCATTACAAACTTCAGTCACACGGCCTTCAACTGGTAATTCCATATCGTAAGCGTCTTCCAAAGAATCTAAATCTGCATTTGACCTTCTTGATCCAGCACGGGAAACACGAATTTCGCCACCCTTGGTTTTAACAACAACCACATCAATTTTATCACCGACTTTAAATTTTATATTTTTATCTTCATCTAATAAATCCACCATAGGAATCATGGCGTCCTGGTGCGAAGGTGTCGAAACAAAAGCTTCTGATTTGTTCAGTGATAAAATTTCTGCTGAATAGCTGTCACCGACAGAAATCTTTTTATTTAAATTGGGCTGACTTAAACTTTGATTGAATAGGGCTGCGAAGTCTTGCGTTTGATTAGCGGGAATAACTTCATCACCAAAAATATCTTTTTTAGACATAAAACACCTTTTTTCATAGAATTTTCATCAATTGAAAAATGATGCTACATCAATAATTTAGATGCTGTAAATAGCTTAAGTAAATAGATCCAGCTTAATTAATTTTTGATCATTTTTGCTAATTCGTTTTCGATGTCAGCACAACGTTTAAGCTCTAGTTTGCAATCAACAACGGCTGTAATAGCATCAGCTTGCTTTAATTTGCCTGATTTCATCAATTCAGAGACATAAGATTCAATTTTATCTGAATAAGCATAGACTGATTTGTGTTGTGGCCAAAGATTTTCAACTTCATTACTTCCACCAATGCTCAGGGGAATAAGATGGTCAATTTTGAAATCAGCACGAGGCATAGATCTGATTTTATAACCCAATCTTTTATCATAATCAGCGATAACGGTATTTTTTGTGTCTGTATCTACATTGCGTTCACAATAGGCAATGTGTTCAACGTATCTGTATTCAGTTGGTGATTCGCAAAGTTTTCCAGGAGTCATTTCGTGATTGGGGCCATCAGGGTATCGTTCGTCAGCTTGAGTAAAACCAGAAATTAATAGAGCAAAACACAGCAACAGAGTACGAGCTAACGACATTTATCCCCCATGTAGTAAAGCATTAAGGTGCTTTGTAGAAACGCCAAACCGATTATTGGCTTATATATTTTGGAACATAATTTAAATTCCCTTATTAGCCTGTTTATTTCAATTAAAAAAGATAACGCCAAAAGTCTAAACAAAAAGTCGTGTTTTTCGTCTCAGTTCTAGACTTCATTGGCAGGCCGTTAAGAATAGGCTAAAATAGATTCATATGGCGCGTTATTTGGTGATAGATCATGAGGACAAGGCAATAGATTTTATATCAGAGGCTTTGAAGTCAATTGATCCCCAATGCCAAATTGAAGCGTTTCAATCTGAAAAAGAATTTAATGAAAAAATTACAAGCCTTATCGTTGATGACAACCGTTCAGCGGCCGATGTTTATTTTGATTTTGACACGATCATTCTTGATCACTCTTTAAATAACAACAAAGATTGGGCTGTCAAAATTCATGAACTTAAAAATCAAAATGCAAAAAAAGATGCACCGATTATTTTCTGCGGCTATGAAGAAGGTAACGCAACTAGCATTCAACATTTAAAACTTTTAGATATTTATAATTTTATTTTTAAGCCCTTTGATCTATTGATTCTTAAAGAAAGCATCAACATTGCTGCAAAACCACAAAAGCGTGCGCAAACTTTAGAAATCAAATCACAGCAAGCCTCATCAATGGTAGCTTCACTTAAACAAGTCGATCTGCAAAGTATTTCTGAATTAGGTTTTGTAACACTCAGCGATTCAGAAATTCCACAAGGTGGTTTAGCTAAATATTTTTCACCACTTTTTACCAGCGGTAAAAAACAAAGTATCTGGGCCCAATGTTTGATCAGCTTGCCCCATCCACAGAAACCCGGAATTTTCATTAACAAATTTCAATATTACGGACCTGATCAAACTTTTTTAAATATTATTAGAAAATATGCGCGTGATCACAAAGCTGATGAAACATCCAGTGCTTTGTGGAATTTTAATCCACCTAAAGAAATCGCTCGACAAAAAATGGCAGTGATTGCTCATGACAACGATGAAATAAAACATTTTATTCAAGATATTAAAAATCACTACACTAATCTGGATGTCGAATTAGTTAAAATTGATCCACAAGCTAAGTCAGCAGATCAAATTTACAATCACAATATTATTTTAAATTTAACTGAAATTAAACACGAAAGTTTAGTGAAGTTTTTTTCTAAAACAGCGACGTATTTTTTGCTTTTACAAAATGCTATTAAAGATGATGAAATTAAAACCCATTCGGCTGTATACCGTGATATTTTCCCTAAACCACTTGATCGCTCTTATTTTTACAAAAAACTCAAAATTCATTTAAGTGCTCTTAAAGAAACTGACCAAAGCCATTTAATCAATGTGACTTCAAAAGAAAAAATGAAAGTTGCTAACATTGTCAAAATTTCCGAAATTTGTGAGCTCTTTGTCACGATCACTTATTCGCGTGAACTACCATTTAAATCTTTTCGTGAATTTGTTTTCATAGGAGAAGATGAAACTCAAGCTATCGAACTACCTGCATTTTGCCATTTTGTTGATACAACTGGTGCCAGCAAAGGCCAGGATGGCAAAGCTTCGATTACCCATCAGTTTGTTTTCTTTGCTATGACCGACCACTATCTGAAGCAAATCAGATTGTGGCTATTGCAAAATTATATTAATAAAAATCAAAAAGACTAAGCTATAAAATCACAGCTAAGAAAACAACTAACTGTGAAAATGCAGTTGCTTTAAAACAGTCGCTGGCAATTTAGGTAATCGGCTTCTTGGAATCAAGTACGTCGATAAATTAAATAAATCCAAAAAGACACGGTTATTGTCTGCTGCCCGTTTTAAATATTGATGACCTGAAGATCCACCGGTTCCGATTTTTGTACCTAGCATTCTTTGTGCTAAAAGCGCATGACGGTAACGCCATGTCGTGAAGTTTTCATCGATATCCATAATAGCCGTTAACATTTGAAACGGCATCGTTAACATCGGCTCATCACGGTAAAGCATAATGAACAGCGCATTTAAAATGGCTTTTTGTGAAAGTTTTCTTTGCCCAGCTTCAACGACTTTTTTATGAAGTTCTAAATCTAACAAATTATCAAACGATTCTTTAGTGGTTTTTAAATTTTGCAGTTGGGCTTCTTTGTCCTTATCAGTTAAGTGGGCTGCATTATTTAAAATTGTTTGCTCATCATCATTTAAAATACTCTGTACAGTGGCTTGGTATTCTTTCCAGAAATTAAAGTTTTCGCTATTTGTAAATGGTGTACGTTCTAACCATTTTTCTAAAA
>JAYUQO010000314.1:0-6369 GCA_043756765.1 Bdellovibrio sp.
GCAGTGTTAAATTATAAAACTCAGCAAAAAGCACTTTTTCATAACAATGATTTTGAACAAATGTGTCCAATCAGCGCCAAAATCATAAATTTTGATTAAAAAAACTTGTCGTTCGACCAGTGTTAAGATGAAATATGAATTATTAAAGGGGTTTTTACTATGAAACAAACAACGAGCTTTTCATTTCTACTATTTTTAGCCTCAACACTCAGTTTTTCTCCTGTAAACGCACAATATTCAAATGATCAAGAATCATTTTTCTCTAAAAATCAAAAACTCGATCATGAAGGCGTTGAACTTTACGATTCAAACATCGACATGAAGGAATACAAAAAAATCGGCGTAGGCTTTTCTTCTGGCGGTATGACAGGCCTTTTAGGTTTAAATCTTGAGGTTAACATCGTTCCCCAAGATTCAGCTGTGGTGGGTTTAGGCAAGGGCGAAGCTTACGGGACATTTCATTTTGCATGGAAAAGAAATTTTGAGGCGCAATATTTGTCACCTTATACTAAGGTCGGTTATTCAAGATGGTTTAATACAAATAGTGATGATGGCGCGGCCAACAAATCGAACATTTTGAAGAACGTGCTTACCGAATCAGAGATCCGAACTAACGAATTTTCGGCGGATTTTATCGCGGCTGCGGCGGGTTTAGAATACAACCAACTTGAAGGCGAATTATCGGGAGTTAACTTTTATGGTGAACTTATTTTGATGAGTGAAATCACAAAAAGTATTTACTTACCAACTGCTGGTGTTGGTTTAACTTATTTCTACTAACTACTAATAGTATCTAAAAAATATTTTAAATTAAAACTGAATTTCCTGAGAAGGGCTGCTATATTGCAGTTGGAGGCTATTCTTTATTATATTCGATATGACGAAATTTATTTTAGACATAAAAAAAGGGCCAATTTGCATTAGCCCTTCGAAAGCGACTGCTTTACAAAACCAACTACTTCTTTTTCTTTTTAGTAGCTTTTTTTGTAGATTTTTTTGCAGCTTTCTTAGTAGCTTTTTTTGCTTTTTTCTTTGCCATGGTTGCTCCTCCCGGATGATCACATTGCTGTGATCACGTTGTTGTTGTTGTGACTTTTCAGTCTCCCTATATAAAATTGTTAACAAATTGATTTGATCCGTCAACTAAAATAAACTTTGCATCAATTTTGCGAAGATCATTTGAGTAAAAACGGAGGATTAAATGCTTTTATTGCTGGTTTCGGTGTTCGGATTGATCGTTTCGGATAGATTTTTGTACCGTCTTGAGAAAATGAGATTCATTTTTCCTAAAAACAAGAAACTTTTAATGCTTATACTGAACATTCCTACGCTGGCTTTACTCTTTTTCAAAGAACATCTGATCTACTTCATAATCTATATCGGTCTAAAGTTGTTAATCTTAATATTAATTCGCATTTATTTTGAAAAAAAACTGCAAAAGGCATTCGAAAATTCACAAATTCGGTTTTTAGATGCACTTATTATCCAAATTCGTAGTGGTAAATCAGCAATAGCCGCATTAAAAGATGTTTTTTCGTGTTTAAATCACGAGGAGAAACTGATTTATGAGCCCATATACATCGAATTCACATCAATTGGGTCTGTCAAAGTGAAAAATTTTAATTATACAGCAACTTTCTTTGAAGACTTGGCACAGATTATCTGCTCGAACTACAAAACGACCGAGCAATTCTTGCAATTGAAGTCCCATTTAAAAATAAAACAAAGCTTGAGACATAGGTCGAGAGCTGCGCTCATGCAAATTAAAGCGCAAGCACTGACTGCGGTTGGAATTTTCTTACTGCTGTTCATCTTCACATGGTTAGAAATGCAGATTTATAAATACCCTGTGACAATTTTTGTCGCATGTCTGCTTTTAAGCACAGGAATTTACGTTATTTTTAAATTTGGAGAGAGAATTAAATGGAAAATCTAAAATTACCATCAATATTGAATCTGATTTGGGAAGCTCAACGTGCCATCGAGAAGAATCAGACGTTTCAAATTGGTATAGAAAGATATTTAGAATCCGACTATCAAGACATGTTCGCAGTTCAATTTAGAAAGTGGGTTGTAAATCGTTCTGAAGTCAGTGGCTTTGATAGTTTACATCGTGGGTTGATCGATATACTACATTCAGGCTACCAAGGGCAGGCTATTTACGATCGCTTAAAGCTGATTGAAACAGATTATGTCGAAATTTGTATGGATGATATAGCGGCACATATCGCTAAAATTCCTTTAATTATGCAGATTCCACTGATTTTCTTAATTTTCCCTGCTGTTTGCTTGCTGCTACTAGTGCCGACCTTGTCAATGTTGCAGCTCTGAGTCTTAACTTGTGTCAAAGACGGTAAAAAGTTAGCTTGAGTGTATGAAAAATCAAGACGATCTTATGAATCTGATGAACGAGCTTATTAAAAATAAGCCTCAAACAACAAAAATCCAGGATCTTTGTCAGCGTTTAAGTATTCCTTATTCTGGTGATCAGGTCGAGCTGATGAGTTTTATATTAGATTCGACTCATCGGATGACAAAACTCAATCCGTCTAGATTTAAAAAACCTACAAAGAAGATGAATCATGAAACAAATCAGTAATAGTATTTTAGATACGATCGGGAAAACTCCGTTAGTTAAACTAAACAAAATTGTAGGAAAAACAAAACACACTTATCTAGCTAAAATGGAATATTTTAATCCAGCTGGATCAATTAAAGATCGAATTGCTTTAGCCATCATTGAAGGCGCTGAAAAACGGGGCGAATTAAAACCTGGTGGAACAATTGTTGAAGCGACATCTGGCAACACAGGAATGGGTTTAGCTTTAGTTGCAGCCGTTAAAGGTTATAAATGTATTTTTGTCTTACCAGAAAAAATGAGCCAAGAGAAAAGATCACTTCTTCGTGCTTACGGAGCAAAAGTTGTGATTACACCATCAGGTGTTGAGCCCGAAGATCCAATGAGTCACTATTCTGTGGCTAAAAAAATTGCCGGGAGCATTGAAAATTGCTTTTATACTAACCAATATCACAATTTAGATAATCTTGATGTTCATTATAATGTTACAGGTCCTGAAATTTTCAATGAAGTTGACGGAACAATTGATGTTTTCGCAGCTGGTGTCGGAACCGGTGGCACTTTATCTGGCGTTGGAAAATATTTAAAAGAAAAAAACAAAAACACTCAGATTATTTGTATTGATCCAATTGGAAGTATTTTAAATGATCTTTTTCATCACGGTAAAGTCGTCACACCACCTACTCCTTATTTAGTTGAAGGTGTTGGCGAAGATATGCTTCCCGATAATTGTAAACTGAACTGGTACGATGGGTTTGTTCAAGTGAATGATCAAGATGCATTTACAATGACCCGCAGGCTTGTGATCGAAGAAGGACTTTGCGTTGGCCCATCAGGCGGACTTATTTTAGCGGGCGCCATGAAATACGCAGAAAAATTAGAAAAGCCATCAACTATTGTTGTGATTATGCCTGATTCAGGTCGTGCGTACTTAAGCAAAGTATTTAACGATCAATGGATGGTTGAAAATAAATTACTTGATCCAGAAATAATGAAAAAAGCTTTTAATGTAGAAATTAAAGCGGTTGATCAACTTAAACTTTTAACTAATAGATAGAAAGAATAATAAATGAATAAAAATAATTTACATTTCGATACTCGTGCTATACATGCGGGCCAAAGCCCTGATCCAACAACAGGTGCGATTATGACGCCAGTTTATTTAACTTCAACTTATGTGCAAGAATCCCCGGGCGTGCATAAAGGCTGGGAATATTCACGAACACATAATCCAACACGTAAAGCCTACGAAAATTGTATCGCTAATCTAGAAAGCGGAAAATTCGGTTTTGCTTTTGCCAGTGGTTGTGCAGCGACAACAACAATCATGCATATGTTAAACGCAGGTGAACATGTGATTGCAATGGATGATATGTACGGCGGTACTTTTAGACTATTTGATAAAGTCTTAAAAAATCAAGGTTTGCAGTTTTCATACATTGATTTAACAAAAATCGAAATGATTGAAAAAAGCATTCTACCAAATACAAAAATGATTTGGGTTGAAACACCAACAAATCCAACTTTAAAATTAGCTGATATTAGAACTATTTGTGAAATTGCTCACAAAAAAAATATTCTAGTTGTGGTTGATAACACATTTATGTCGCCGTATTTTCAACGTCCTCTGGAACTAGGTGCCGACATTGTCGTGCATTCAGCAACTAAATATATCGGTGGCCACAGTGATGTTGTGGGCGGGGTTGCGGTTACATCGGATGCAAAAATCGCAGAAAAATTAGCTTTCCTCAGTAATTCAATGGGTGGAATACAAGGCGCGTTTGATTCTTTCTTGGCGCTTCGCAGTTTAAAAACTTTACCACTACGCATGAAAGCTCATGCTGAAAACGCAATGAAGATTGCAAAATATTTAGAAAAACATCCGCTTGTGGAAAAAACTGTGTATCCAGGTTTAGAATCACATCCACAGCACGCACTGGCAAAAAAACAAATGTCAGGTTTTGGTGGAATGATTACCTTTTTTATTAAAGGCGGAATGGAATCAGCACGAATTTTTCTTGAATCAGTTAAGGTTTTTGCCTTGGCAGAATCACTAGGTGGGGTCGAATCTTTGATCGAACATCCTGCGATTATGACCCATGCATCAGTGCCAGCAGAACAAAGAAAAATACTCGGAATTGATGATTCTTTAATCAGATTATCAGTCGGAGTCGAAGATTGTGCGGATTTATTAGCGGATTTAGAGCAAGCCTTTAAAAAAGTAAAAGCTTAGGGTTTGTTAAGCCAACGAAATCCATGAGTTTTGTTGACTTAAATCCCTCAAATCGTTAATTTTCTAGTTCAATTCGCACCAAGAATGGCCAGGTAGCTCAGTTGGTAGAGCAGAGGACTGAAAATCCTTGTGTCGGGGGTTCAATTCCCTCTCTGGCCACCATTTTTAAATGGTCTATGCCCTTCATCTAACGTTTGGATTGTAGACAATACTAAAGTTTAAATTTAAAATCGTAGTATGAAAAAATTAATACTAGTTATAGTCAGCCTAATTTCGATCAATTGCTTCGCAGAAATAAAACTAAAACTTGAATCAATTGGAATGGGTAAATTACTTCATCTTAATGGAAACGTAATTTTACCAAAGGCATATAAATTAAACAAAGCAGCTCCATCAAAAATTGCAGTCTACGAAAAAATAGATAACGAGTGGATACAAACGCAAAGAATGAATCTTAGCGAACAAGGCGGCTTATTCGACAAGTTCGATTTTTTATATCCAGTTCGTTTGAAGTCGAACAATTCCGAAATTAAAATAGAAGCTAGTCTTTACCATTGCCCGAAGCTAGGCAAAGGTATCTGTGTGATTGATGAGTATGCTGGTCTAATTGAGCGAAATGAAAAAAAAATAACTTCTGAAGTTAAATTATCACTTGTGGGCAGTAATCCGTGAACTCCAAATCTAAATACAGTCTTTACGGAATTCCTAACTGCGATACAGTTAAAAAAGTACGGATTTATTTAGAAAAAAATAAAATCAGTTATGTAATGATCGATTTCAAAAAAATACCGCCAACAGAATCAGATATCAAGCGTTGGAAATCCTTTATGAAGACTTGGCGTGCGAATACCAAGGGCCCAACTTACAGAAAAATTCGCGAACAATTTGAATCTGCAACTGATACACAAAAAATAAAAATACTGATTGAAAATAGTTCTGCCATTAAGCGCCCCATTCTAGAAATCGGTGGATCAGTAGAAGCTGTCGGTTTTGATAAAGACTACTATATTTAGTGGTCAATCTTGAGGTCACAATTTGTGACCTCAAGATCTGTAATCCGAAAATCGAATCAGTGAAATTCATAATTTGTTTGAGATCACAATCTGTGATCTCAAAGCTGGCGGTCTAATTGCTTACTTAATGTTTATGAATAAAACATCAATAGCAGAAATTGAAAAGCACATATTTATAGTTAGAAAACAAAAGGTCATGTTGGATTCTGATTTGGCACTAATTTATGGGGTAGCTACTAAGAATTTAAATAAAGCAGTAAAGCGTAATTTAAGCCGTTTTCCAGATGATTTTATGTTCCAACTAACTGAAATTGAAGGAGAATCTTTGAGGTTCCAATCTGGAACCTCAAAGAAAGGGAAGGGTGGCCGTAGATATTTACCTTACGTTTTCACAGAGCACGGTGCCTTAATGTTGGGTAATATTTTAAACAGCGAAACAGCAATTGAAACCAGTATTCAAGTTGTTAGATCATTCATGCGTCTACGTGAAATGGTTATATCACATAGTGAGTTGTCAAAAAAGCTCTCTCAGTTAGAAATGAAAT
>JAYUQO010000315.1:0-2427 GCA_043756765.1 Bdellovibrio sp.
GAACAGATGACATCGCTGCATTAAGCCAGCATTTTTTAGCTCATGCTAAAAATAAACGTCAAAAATCTTTTGAAACGGATGCCCTTGATCTTTTGAAAACTTACAAATGGCCTGGTAACATTCGTGAATTAAAAAGAGTCTGCGAACAATTATCACTGACATCACCTTTGCCAATTATACGTTCGGAAGATGTGCAGCATTTGCTAGCTATTAATCTTCATGGTTCAGCAACAGTACCATTAGGATCATTTAATTTAGATCAAACACTAGATCTGCACATGAATAACCAAGAAAAATTATTTATTTCGGCAGTTTTAGAAAAAGTTAAAAATATCGATGAAGCTTGTCAAACTTTGCAAATTTCAAAATCAAGTCTTTATAAAAAAATAAAGGATCATTCAATTCAATATGAGTAATATAATTAATTCAGATTTTCAAGCTTGGGACAGCCCCGTTTATCAGCAAACAGCTTTAATTGTTGTGCTTGCTATTTTTGTCAGCGGAATCATTAACTTTCTTTTTAGAAAAAAATATCAATATTCAATGATTGCCTGGGCTTCGATTAAAAGTTGGCTTTTTTTAGCTCCGTTGATGTTTGGCTTGATGGGCTTAAGACAACCCATACCACTGGTTTTTTTAACTTTATTTGCTATCTTAGGTGCAAAAATATTTTTTCAAATCATGGGCATGTATCACAAAAGTGCATTTGTTTACATATGCTATTCAGGAATCTTAGGATTAGCTGCTTGTGCTTACTATGATAATTTAGTGGTCTATAACGAAATGCCGATGTTAGTACTGGGTCTATCGTGTTTAGTTCCTCTGATTCAGCGGGAATATAAAAATATGATCCAGTATATTTCATTAACCCTGTTAGCTTTTATTTTCTTAGGCTGGTCATTTATGCACTTAGGCTTAATTTTTAATTTCGATAACGGAATTTATCAAATGATGTATTTAATAATCCTGACTGAATTTTGTGACAACACTAATTTAGCAGTTAGCCGTTATTTTGGCGGCACTCGAATTCTTTCAGAAATTTCACAACGAAGAACATATCTAAGCACCGCTTTTTCAATCAGTCTTACGATTGTCTTGGCCTATTCAATGAGACATCTACTGCCTGATCGTGGTGAACAGTATTGGCTTGCTTCAGGCCTAGTGGCTTCCTTTGGCGGAGTTATCGGTGATCTTGTGATGTCAGTCGTTAGAAAAGATGCGGGCGTAAAAACTGTCGGAGTTTTTATTTTAGGTCGTGGAGATTTTTTACAGCGAATGGATAGACTCATTTTTGTGGCTCCGATTTTTTATTTTGTCATGCTAGCTTTAAGGTAGGTCTTTATGCGTGAATGGAATTATGAAAATGATCAATGGACGAAGCTTCCCAGTTATGTGAAGCATTTGCCTCTGTTTACGCAGCATTATGATTTAACCAGTCAGTTTATTAAATTTCTTTGGTATATTTTATTAAAAAAGTGGTTTTATACCTTGTACATTCGCCTAACTGTTGTTGGTGGTAATTTTGACGAGCTTTATAAAAATCATAAAAAATTAATTATTATTTCTAATCATGCATCACACTTAGACGCGACATCTATTGCCGCCAGTATTCCCCGTAAACATTGGTTTAATTTATATATTGCCGCAGCCAAAGATTATTTCTTTTCTAATCCGGTATTTACTTTTTTTTCTCAACATTGCTTGGGTGCGATCCCCATAGATAGAAAAGATAAAAAAGGTGAGGCTGTTCAATTGATCTTAACTTTACTTAAAGATCTTGATCGCATGTGGTTAATTATTTTTCCTGAGGGCACTAGATCTAAAGACGGTAAAGTCCAAGAATTCAAACGTGGCATTAGTATTTTTGCTGAAAAAACACAGACTCCGATTTTATTTTTATATATTGATGGTAATTTAAAACTTTGGCCCAAAGGGGCTTTCTTTGCCAAGCCTGGTAGATTAACTGTGCATATCGGACCAGTGCAACCACCAACGGATATCGAAGAAGTTCATAAAAATTATATCGCATGGGTAAGAACAATTAATCCAGCCGTTGTGCCTGATGATTTAACTGACGAAAATGATGTTTCTCGTTTTGATCAAACCCTACAAGAGTTAACAGATGAATCCACACAATCATAAAAAAATAAATTTAGCTATTAAGAAAATTAATCTAAAGATAGCTGACTATGAAATCTGTCCAATTCCCACTGGTGAATTTGGTCTTGATGGTGGGGCTATGTTTGGCACCGTGCCTAAAGTTTTATGGGAAAAAACAAATCCCACTGATGATCAAAATCGTATTCAAATGGAAGCCCGTGCTTTATTACTGAAATCAAAAGATCGAAACATTTTGATTGATACAGGTAATGGATCTGATTTTATCGCCAAATACGGTGATAAATTAGGAGCTAAATTTAAAACGAT
>JAYUQO010000316.1:0-2425 GCA_043756765.1 Bdellovibrio sp.
GTCATTTCAGATCCGCCGGCTTTTGTAAAAAACAAAAAAGATTTGCATCCAGGTTTACATGCTTATGCAAAACTAAACGCTCAAGCATTTCGAATTACCAAAAATGACGGTATGGTTGTCTCTTGCACTTGCTCTGGTTTAGTCAGTATGGAAGATTTCAAAGAATCATTAAGAAAAGCGGTATTGAAATCAGGGAAGACGGCCAAATGTATCCTAACGGGTGGCCAAGGTTGGGATCACCCAACCTTGATGAACTTTCCTGAGGGTTTCTATCTTAAGATGGTGATGCACCAGTTGAATTAAAACCGTAAGCTTGTGCTTGCTGAGATAAAATCTGTTGCTGATAAACTGTCATTTTATTTATGTAATCTTTCAAAGAAACGTTTTCGTTTTTAAAAAGATCAATCTGAATTCTCATTTGATTCAACTGACCAGTGGTATTGTCTAAATCAGAGGTTTTACGATCTAAAGCTAACTTTAATTCTATAATTTTATTCTCTGCAACTTGAACCAAGTGTTTAATGGTCTCTTCTTGCTCGATTTTTGATTCGCCCAGTTCAAGCATTCCAGTTTCAAGGTCATTAATTTTTTGAGTCAGTTCTGCAATGTGATCTTCTTTTGCTTTAAATTCAGTAGCTAGTTCGTCAAGGCTTTCTTGCACCAGCTGATTTTCTTTGGCCATCTTTGCTTTCATAGCTTCAAAGTTTTCTAGGTACTGTTTACGATCTTCTAGTTGTGCTTGTAAGGCTCTTGATTTTATTTCTTGAATTTCTAATTGCAGTTTTAAAGACAAATCCAGCGACCGTGCTAAATCTGTCGATAACTTAGAATTAATTGTACGTTCTTGGTTCAGCAAATCGGTCAGCTCTTGCACGCGCACAGAAAGATCTGAATTGGACGTCGTCATTTGCTCTAAAGTTTGAATTTTTAACTGCATATCATCATGCGTAGCCATCAGATCATATTGAAAGTTTTTGATCTGGTTCTGCATTTTTTCTAATTGAGCGACTTTGTCTTTAGCAGATTTGCTGTCTTCAACCTGTGAGAGTTCATTTAGCTTTGTGCAGATTTCATTAAATATTTTTTCGTGTTCGGGCATGTTGTTTATTTCCATTGCTTTAGTCTAGTGAATGAATCAGTCACTGACTACGACAACTGATTTGAACATTCAAAACTCGCTTTAGGTCCAGATTGACCCGCGATTCGAACACGTCATACTAAATGAAATGACGAGGTTTCGATGTTGAAAAAAATGGTTAGCTTGATCACTAGTTTTGTCATGTTCTGTGCTGCAATTCCGGCACACTCTCAAGGAAGTTTTTTTGAAATCAAAGAGCCTTCGCGTGCGGCCGAATTTATTTATCGATCATCTCAAAAAGAAAGTTTAATTGGTGTGCAACTTTTAGGTGCTGTGAAGTATCCGGGACTTTATTATGTTCCATCAAATACGGACATCTTGAAATTAGTGACTTTAGCAGGTGGTATCGAAGAAGCTAATTTAAGCGAAGTGATCGTACGCAAAACAGATCCATCTCAGGCGGGCGTGTACGAACTAGATATGAATAAGTTTATGAAATCATCAGCTGATTCAAAACCATTTAAGCTGACTCAAGATGATTTGATTTTCATTCCAAAAAAAGAACCTTGGATTTCTAATGATGTATCTAGAACAATTACGTTGGTTTCGTTAGTGACCAGTATCGTTCTGACTGCAGTACTTATTGAGAAAAATTCGAAGTAATTTTTATTGTGATTTTCTGTTTAATAGCACTTATTTTTATTTCTAAAGTTGCTCTGGTATTTTTGCCATTCGTGCCATTTCAAATAGCGCCTGTGATTTATCAACACGGCATGCATCCCTATGTGAATATATTTTTAAGTCTAAGTTTAGGAATGATCGTCATTTTGAAATGGCTATTGAAGCCAGATCATACATACACACAAAGTCGTTTTTTTAGGTTCGGTATTGTGCTGTCTATTTTGTACTTAATTTTAATTACTTTTCTGCAAACATTTTTTGTAAATTCAGACGAATCTTTTTTACTGCAGATGGCAGCAGCATTTTCAGCTGGGTTCACGATTTTTTTATATGGAAGAGTTCTGCCGACCTTGCTTCAACCCGAAATTTTTTTAAAATATTTAAAAATAATCGCGATCACTATGTGCTGGCTAAGTTTAATTTTATTGTTTATTTCACCAGGGACAGTTTTTAAAGGGACTAGATTCATCGGCGTGTTTAAACACATTCCACACATGGTCAGCGCAGGCACGCTCGGATGCTTTGCAATTTTATATTTTTTTATTAAAGAAAGCGCTTCAAAAAAGCGAATATTATTCAACGGATTTCATTTTTGTGCCGCATTTTTTGCGCTGTTAATGACCGGCACAAGATCCGCTTTGGCTTCGGTTGTGTTAGGATTGGTTT
>JAYUQO010000317.1:0-6325 GCA_043756765.1 Bdellovibrio sp.
TAGCTGAAGAAAAAGAAAAATCAATTTTAACAATCTGATACAAATGTCGCATATTAAACACGCAGCAATTATAATGGATGGGAACGGTCGATGGGCGCAAATGCGCGGTCGACCCCGTGCCTATGGCCACATTAAAGGCGTTCGTGTTGCAAAAAAAATAATTACTCATTGTTCAAAAATCGGATTAAAAAATTTAACACTTTATGCATTCAGCAGTGAAAATTGGTTTCGACCTGAAGAAGAAGTTTCTATTTTAATGACACTTCTTCAACGTTACTTAGATAAAGAAACCGAAAATTTAGTTAAAGAAAATATCCAGTTTTACACAATTGGTGATTTAGGCAAACTACCCGTCGATATTCAAAACCGAATCGATCTAGCTAAGAAAAAAACAGCTCACTGCACAGGTTTGAAAGTCACTTTTGCTTTAAGCTACGGTTCACGACAAGAAATCGTTTCAGCTGTGCAAAGTATTGCAAACGATGTATCTGCAGGTCGATTGCAAAAAAATGATATTACTGAAGAATTGATTTCATCACGCATGATGACCACACACACGCCCGATCCTGATTTGATTATCAGAACCAGCGGGGAATCTAGATTATCAAATTTTTTAATGTGGCAAAGTGCCTATTCTGAATTGTACTTCACAAATATTCTATGGCCTGATTTTAAAGAAAATGACTTTAATAAAGCTATTAGTGATTTTAAAAATAGGAATCGCCGTTTTGGTCGTATCACAACAACACTGAATCAACTTTTTAGAAAAACGAATCCGAAAAATGCAGAACTTAACACATAGAACATTTTCAGCACTTATCGCTATTTCAATTTTTGCAATCATTATGTATTTTTTTGCTGAAAGTGGCGTTTATGCCATGGTGCTGTTCACTGTCATGAGGGGTTCTTACGAAATGAGCCGTATGTTCTTTAAAAAAACATACCCCAGATTTGTGCCTTGGTTTTTAATGTTTATCTGTGTTTCAACATTTGTACTGTGCACGACAGACCGATTTAGAGCACTGGCACCAATAGTAATTCTTTTTGCTTTTGTTGCTATTATTTTTTCCGCTATTTTTCTTCATAAAAAATTTGAGCAAATTGAGTCTGTGCTTAACTACATAACGCTATCAAACTTAAGTTTAATTTATACAGCAGTTATTCCGTTATCCGCAGCGTGGATGCTTTACCAGCCCCACGGGCTGAAATGGTTTCTGTGTTTATTGGCAGTCGTTTTCACTGGCGACATTGGTGCTTATATTGCGGGAACTCTGTTTGGTAAAACTAAAATTGCGCCGCTGCTTTCACCAAATAAAAGTCTTCAAGGCGCTTTAGGTGGATTGTTATTCTCTACATTAGCTGCTTGTAGTTTTTCACTCGTGCTAAATCATGTCCCACTGCATATACTGGCTGTTTGTGGATTCTTTGGTGGATTGTTTGGCCAAGTTGGTGACTTTTTCGAATCTTTAATTAAACGCGTTGCAGGAGTTAAAGATTCAGGTTCAATTATGCCTGGTCACGGCGGAGTTTTAGATCGTCTTGATGGCGTACTTTTAGCCGCACCGCTATTCTATATTGCGGCCTATTATCTAGGTCTTTAGTCTATTGTCCTAAAATTTAATGTGTCTTATCTGGCTAAGCCTTACTTATTCTAAAAACTAGTGATAATCTAAAAAAACAAAATCTAAGAGGTTGCTATGACGTTTTTAAATCCAATTATTGAATCCATTATTCCTTTCACACTGTTGTTGGGTATTCTTGTTTTTGTCCATGAAATGGGTCACTTCTTAGTTGCAAGGGCTTGTGGCGTTCGGGTTGAAGTTTTTTCTTTAGGTTTTGGTAAAAAAATATTTAGTTTTAAAAAAGGCGATACTGTCTATTGTATTTCGCTTATTCCATTGGGTGGATATGTTAAAATGTTTGGCGAACAGCCGGCTGAAGCTAAAGAAAATGTTTTATCAGATGAAGACAAAAAAGTTTCATTTACACATAAAACAGTTTGGCAAAGAATTGCTATCGTTTCAGCTGGTCCATTGATGAATTTCTTATTTGCCATTCTCATTTTCGGTTTTGTTTCCTACACGGGCGAAGAAACACGCGCTGCACGTATTGCTGAAGTCACTGAAAATTCTGTGGCGGCTGCTGCTGGATTAAAACCTCAAGATCTTATTTTAAGCGTCAATGGAAACAACGTTAGAAGTTTCGAAGAATTTCAAAAACAATTGAATGCCAACCAAAATTCAGATGTTAAGTTAGTCGTTCAACAAAATTCTGAAGCATCACGTGAAATTTCAGTCGCTGTAAAAACTATATCAAATCCAAATATTTTTTCTTCACAAAAAATGGCTGGTCAAATTGAAGGACTACTACCTTATGGTAAAGGCACATTAGTTGCTGTTAAGTATGATTCAACGGCCTACAGATCTGGATTTAAAACTGGTGATGAAATTATTAAAATCAATGATACAACATTAAGAAATTGGACTGATTTAAACCAAATATTAGCTGCTGATAAAGCTGTCATCACAGTTTCTAGGTCTATCGATAAAAATAAAAAAAATGAAAACGTAGAAATTATTTTTTCAAACGCACTAACCAATAAACCTAAAACAGTTGAAGATCTGGGTTTTGAACATCCTGAGCTCTATTTAGAACAAGTTGTTCCTGGATCGCCTGCTGCAAAAGCTGATCTGAAACCGTTTGATAAGATTATTTCTATTAATGGTGTCCCAATGAAAGTTTGGGGAAATGTTTTAAATACAATTAAATCCTACGATGAAAAAGACGCTTTAAATGTAGTGGTTTCCAGAGAAGGCACAGAAATTCTTAAAAAAATTACTCCTGAAATGACTTCGCAAATGACTGTGCAAGGCAAAGAAGACAAACGTTTTACTGTGGGAATTTTAGCAATGGCTAATATTTCTCAACCAGAAATTATCACCATCAAAGAAGAAAATATATTTGCGGCAACGGCAAAAGGATTTAATCGTTCGTGGGACATCAGTGTTATGACAGTCATGTCTTTTGTTCGTCTTTTTCAAGGTGAAGTTTCACACAAAAATATTGGTGGACTTATTTCAATCGGCAAAGCAGCTAAAGATTCTTACGCTATGGGAGCACAAACTTTTTTAATGACCATGGGTATTTTATCAATCAGTTTATTTATTTTAAATTTACTTCCGGTTCCTGTTTTAGACGGTGGTCATCTTGTGTTTTACATGATTGAAATAGTTAAGGGCTCCCCGTTAAGTATGAAAAAAATGGAATTAGCACATCAAATCGGTTTTGCGTTATTGATGGGTCTTATGGTGTTGGCTTTATTTAACGACTTTACTAAATTTTTATTTAAATCATGATTTCTTTGTCCTGTGAAACCAGCACACTGCTTGGCAGTGTGGCCATTCATAAAGATGATCAACTACTAGCTGAAAGAAATTTAATGCGTCAGGGTTCGCATTCTGATTCTTTAAACCTCATGATTGATGAATGTTTGGCAGAAGCAAAACTTACACTTAATCAAATAGATATTTTTTCATGTGGAGTTGGCCCCGGTAGTTTTACAGGAATTCGCATTAGTATAAACACGATTAAAACTTTGGCCTATGTTTACAATAAACCCTGCAGCGCTGTGGATAGTTTAGAAAATTTAGCGGTCCTTAATTCAAATAGTGGTGAACACTTTGTGTGTGCAATTAATGCTTACAAAAATATGCTTTATATTGCTGAATATAATGTCGACAAAAACAAACGACTACAAATTGTTCAACCACCACAAGTTATTCGTATTCAAAACTTATCTTCGTTTATTAAAAAGCCATCTGTTTTTATTGGTGATGGTTATGAAGCCTATAAAAGTTATATTGATCAAAATTTTTCTCATCTTGTTTTACGTCCCGATTGGATTTCTGATTTACCCAAGGCCTCTGTAACGGGAAAAATCAGTTTTAATCGACAAAAATTCACACCCTGGGCAGAACTTCTGCCTATCTATTTACGTGCTTCTGAGGCTGAAGAAAACCTAAGCGGCATCAAGTACCAACCTCTTTAAAGTGGCTGGCACCTTTGGCTGCTTCGCGTTATTGTCGTGTATAATATGATTGATAGAGGCATTCATGGGGCTTTATTATCAATTTAAGATGAGTACAGAAAACAAAAATAATTATTACGAAATACTCGAAGTTTCACAAACTGCAAGCCAACATGAAATCACGGTAGCATACGAAAAAGCCCGCCGCACCTATTCTGCTGAAAACTCAGCCCTTCACAGCGTATTCACCACAGAAGAAGCCTCATCATTACGTGATCTTATCGACGAAGCCTACAATGTTCTAAGTCATCACACGTACCGTGATTTATATGAAAAGCGAGTCCAATCGAAATCTTATTCAGAATCTGATTTATCATTAGAAGCGATCAAAAAAGCCAGCCAAGATTTATTTAATCAAAATAGCTTAACTGAACAAAAAAATGAGGCTGCTGCACTAGAAGCAAAGCCCGATTTTAATGCTGATCCATCAATAGAAAACGAAATTAGAAATTGCTCTCAGTGGACTGGCGAGACATTAAGAAAAGTTCGCGAGTATAAAAAATATTCTTTAGAACTTTTGCATGAAAAAACAAAAGTAAATCCATGGTATTTAACAGCCCTTGAAAATATGGAACCTAAAAGCTTACCTGCGCCCGTATATGTTCGTGGTTATATCGTTCAAATGGCAAAAACTTTAGGTTTGAATGAAAAAGAAGTTGCTGAATCTTACATGAAGATTTACAAGCAAAAACTTGAACAATCCCAAAAATAAATTTTTTAAATTCATCGCTACTGAAACTGACATCGGCCAACGTTTAGATAAATGGCTAACCGATAAATCAGAACTCAAAGAACATATTCCCACACGCAGTTTTACAAAAAGTCTTTTTGAAAAAGATCTCATAAAAATTAATCATAAAATTTCTAAATCATCAGCAATTTTAAAAAATAATGATATTATTGAAGTTGAAATTCCTGTCACGGAATCAATTGGTTTAGTCCCCTATGATTTTAAATTAGATATCGTTTTTGAAGATAACGACTTAATCGTCGTCAATAAACCAAGCGGACTTGTTGTGCATCCGGCGGCAGGACACGAGCAAGACACGTTAGTGAATGCTTTGATTAATCATACAGATCAACTTTCGATGAAAAATGAACAGCGGCCGGGAATCGTTCACCGTATTGATAAAGAAACCAGTGGCTTATTAGTTGTCGCAAAAAATGATCAAGCTCATGAAAAATTATCAATTCAATTTAAAAATAAAACCACTCACAGAATTTACTACGCAATTATAGACGGAAAATTAAAAACTAAAAAATCAACGATCCAGTCATACTTAGCCAGACATATATCTGATCGAAAAAAATATGCCTCGGTTAAAATAAATAATAAAATTATGACCTACTTTGATCCTAACTTTGAAAAAGGTAAATGGGCAGTTACACACTGTGAACTTATTGCAGAAGCTTCAAAACTTTCCTACATTAAAGTTCAATTAGAAACTGGCAGAACTCATCAAATCAGAGTTCACTTATCTGAACAGGCACAGCCTTTGGTTGGTGATTTAACTTACGGTTATTCAGCAAAAAAACACAAAGAGCTTTCACTAAAAAGATTTTATCTTCATGCCGCTGAACTGGGTTTTAATCACCCTAAAACAGGTGAGAAAATGCTTTTTAAATCTGATTGGCCAAAGGAAGACCTGAAACTGATACAAAACTGGGGGCTTCGTTAAATGAAATTTAATGAAACTAATTTGGGTTTTGAATGTATCACTTCTGAATTTCATATTTTCTTTGGAAAAAACACAACCACCATTGATCAGTTGAAATCAGAATATCAAAATTATGAATTCAGGCTAATCAAACAAACACATTCAGATATTTGTATTCAATCAAAAACAGGTTCTGAAAATACAGAAGCTGATGCCCACTTCACCACCGAAAAAAATAAAGCTTTGATTGCTAGAACGGCAGATTGTTTACCAATTATGATTTATGATTCGACTGCAGAAACTGTTTTATCGGTTCATGCGGGGTGGAAAGGTGTCGAAAATAGAATTTTTCAAAAATCTATCGAGAAAACACAATTAAAAGATCTGCAAATATTTATTGGTCCTCATATTCATAAACAATCATTCGAAGTCGACACCGATGTTTATCAAAAATTGCATACTAGTTATTTATCAGGTCTGAAAAATAAAAAGTATTTAGAAATGGATATTTTTGAAAAAGTCGTAAACAAATTTCATATCGACCTCAAAAAAATTGTCATGTCTAGCCTAGATGAAAAAA
>JAYUQO010000318.1:0-2416 GCA_043756765.1 Bdellovibrio sp.
CCTTTAGACCCTTAAAACCTTTTAAAGATTTTTTGATTTTTTTTAAATCTGCTTTGATCTGATCTTTAGTGCCGTATAAACCAGCTGTACCTGACCAAAAACCAACGCCATTTTTTCGCGCTAATTCCTTTCTTTTTTCCATTGATAGGGAAATCACGCTTTCCATTTCATCGAATGGATAGGATTGCGACATGGAAACCAATCTCAAGTCGTTGCCAATATGAATCACTGATTTTAATGTGCCATCCATGCGCAGTGGCCGCATTCTTTCAATAAACTCTGCGATATCTTTTTCATTCTTTAACATGAAAAAAACGACTTTATAGGATTCTGGCGCCGGCATCAACCACAAAGTCATTTTTGTAACGATTCCTAAATTTGATTGGGTAAATAAGCCGTCAATGGAAGGCCCAATACCCCATTTATAGACTTCTGTAACTTTTGAACTGGTGTAGTGCCCAAAGCCTGTATTGAGTATTTCTCCACTAGGAAGAACAATTTCATAACCGCAACTGTGGGCATACCGATCGCCGTATGGTGAGTGGCCAAAACCTCTTTCCATCGTGTTGCCGATGATACTGGTATCTGGCCCGGCACCAGTTGCATCCATCCATAGTTTTATTTTATTTTCTTGTAGATATTCATAGACTTGGCCTTGTGTTACGCCAGGTTCGATGGTAATGTACCCAAGTTTTTCATTGACCTCCAGTATTTTATTCATACGGCTGAGATCAAGAATAATTTGACCATCGGTTACGGCCGCGGCATCACTGTATCCCCAATTCTTGCCAGTAGAAATCGGATGAATCTGTAGTTTGAATTGATTGGCAATTTTGACAATTTCTTCGACTTCTTGACGACATGCAGGTTTAACAATAGCGGAAGGGGTTGTGCCTTTTGACAAAGTGCTACGCGCATAACGAAGTCTTTCATCCCCATCGTATTTAACATTTTCTTGACCAAGCACTTTTTCTAGTAGGTTGATGGCGATTGCTTTTTCAATAACAATTTTAAAAGGTTGAGTGCTTAATGTATTTAGAGGTTTTAGTTTCATGACAAGACCTTTCTGAATATCGTTTTAAAGACTCTCTTTTTGATGCGTTTTATGTATTCTTATGGAATTTAATGAAAGCAATTGCATAGCCATAGAACATCGCTTTCGCAAGTGGTTGCTAACAATGCAGTTAGACTATGTGAAAATATTTAATTGCGCTCTGTGTGGGCTCATAGACGATTCTATTTGTGGTAAAATCACTTGTCAGGCCAGATCTAAAGAGTATATTCGAAACAGCTTTTTCGAATAGAATAGGACCTTGAATTGAATACCATAGCGCCCATTATAAAAGAATATTTGAGTACAAAGGAGCCGATAGCGAATCTTTTAGAAAAACATCACAGCAAAGATCAATATTTAGAATCAGTATTTTTGGAGTTAGCAAAAAAGTTTTCTAATAAAATTATCGATCAAGATTTACTGCAATCAATTGACAAAGCTATTATCAAAGGGCATCCAGACCCAAATTTATTTTTACTTTTTATTAGTCTTTCTGTTTCCTATAATTGTGAATTTAATCAATTAGAAAAAGCCAAATCTCTTTGCTCAATCGCCGATTCATTTTCTTTAGAAGAAATTCCACCATTAATAAAGGCTGTATTCATTCAATCCCGTGCTAAATTATTGCATATGGATGGTCAAATTATCGAAACTGCCAAATTGATGAATCAAAGCGTTTCTTTTCTTAATATGGCGGAACCTAGGACTTATTTTCTTTTGCAGAATTATTTGAGCATGAATGCAATAAAAGGGCAACTAAAAGAACACAACGAATATAAATTAAGTCAATTAAATGAGTTATCGCCACAAGATCAAGATTCAATGTCTATTCATTTAAAATTAATTAATTGTATCGTAACTGGAAACCATCAAGAAGGTTTTGCTTTAATTGGAGAATTCAAAAAGCAGATAAAAGGCGAAAAGTCTCCTTTGTTTGAACAATTTAATAATCTTTTGAAAATTAATTCAGGTGATTTTGAAGAAGCCAGTTACCAAGAAAATTTATTTAAAAATATGTCTAAAGCTTTTGAGTGTTTTTCTTCTGGTAGAATGGAAGAAGCAATGAAACATCATCAGGCCTTACTCAAGGAAAAAATGACTTTATCTTATCTAAATTTAAGCTTTAGCTATTTACCGTTGCATTTTGAAATTTGCGCAAGAAAAATTGGCAAAGCCAAATTATTGCTACAGGAAAAAACGAAAAAAGGGGATATATTTTATCTGGACGATTTGTTTTATGGCAGACTGCAATTATTAGAAAATGACGAAGCGGGTGCCAACGAATCATTTTCACGTTTAATAGAAAATGTCAATCGTTATGGTGCGATGAATAGATTAGAGTTTGAATTGCAATTTGCTAAA
>JAYUQO010000319.1:0-2406 GCA_043756765.1 Bdellovibrio sp.
TAAATCTGATCATGCGTGGGGCTGATGGTGATCCGCTGCCTGTTGCTAAAAGTAAATTCATACCTTCAGCTTCACATTTTTTTTCATCCCAAACTTCGACCGTTGTGTTCTTTGAAAAAGAGATTTGTTTCGATATTTTTTCCATTTCAGCTGGATTAATTAAATTCGGCGGAAGATTCACTAGATGTCTGGCTATTTGTACTGTAGCCGCTTGAAGTAAAGCCTTATCGATCTGGTCTTTTTTCATTTGGATTTGAACATTGAGTTTTTCAGATGGTTTAGTTTCAGATTTTACGCTGATAGAACTTTTAAATATTTTTAAGAAATCATACGACGCTAATTCAAGACCGATCACTGATCCTGTCATTGTTTTTTCATCAGCGCCCTGAAAGTAGACTGATACATTTTTTAATTTAAGATTTTTAATGGGATTAATTAGCGCACCAAACTGATCACGAGCGTAAGCATAGCCAGTTTCATTAATCGTTTCAAAAATAATCCAGACTGCACCGTTTTTGCCGATGAAATGAATTGTGTTTTTGTCTGAATTTTTAATTTCATTTTCTTGGAAGTCTAAGGCATGAGTTTCAACAATGACTTCTAGATTTTTCTTTTTATTTTTTTGCTGACTAAAACCAAAGTAATAAATAACTCCGTCACACTGTGATAATTTATCAAAACGCGTTACTGTTTGGTAATTGATGAAAGGCGTCAGGACCTGACCTAAACCTTGAGACATGTTTGATTTCGGGTTTGTTTTTGCCGCGGGTTTGACAGTACTCTTATTAGTCTTTTTTTTCATAAATCCTCACAATATGTATCCACATTGCCCCAGGCCTCTGATAAAATCAAATACTGATGACTCAAACTCTTAATGAAGCTCTTAACTTAAAGTTCTGCCTCTTGAATGCTGAAAATCTATTTTTGATGTTTGATCATCCTATTCCTAAAGACTACCAAAAATTAGAAGAACCCCAATGGCAAAAGCTTTCAAATTCTGTTTACGACAATAAACCTTTATTTAAAGCACAACATCTAGCCAGCACTCTTCTTGATATTAATGCAGATATTATCATGCTTTGCGAGGTCGGCGGCCATGAATCGATTCATAATTTCAATACTCTGTTTTTGAATAGCAATTATTCACCGATATTGATTGAGGGTAATTCTGACAGGCACATTGACGTGGGGTTTTTAGTCAAAAAAAATCAATCATTCTATTTTGATCTTTTAACCCATAAGAACCGTGATCTTAATTTTTTATATCCCCATGAAAAACAACTTGCGCTAAATAAGTACCCTTTAAAAATCACAAGTCATAAGTTTTCACGTGATTGCGCTGAGTTGCGATTATTTACTAAGGATGTGAATAAACCATTTTTAATTGTGCTTTTGACTCATTTGAAATCGCCACTAGACCCCGAACGTATTGATCCCAGCGGCACCGAACGACGGGCGGCTGAGCTTAGAAACTGCGTTGAAATTTATTTAGAACTACAGAAAAATCATCCCGACTGCCCTATCATGTTAGCTGGAGACTTCAACGGACAAGCCAGTTTTAAAAATACTGAAAGTGAATTCAGTGTGATTTATCAAAAAACTGATCTTAAAGATGTACTTGAATCCGCAGATGTAAGCCCTCAAAATCGTTCAACATTTTATCAGGTTAAGTCTGGTGGCCGATCCGACGGTCGTCAAATTGATTACTGCTTTCTTTCAGCCGAATTACAAAAAACTTTAGATTTGAAATCTGTGGGCGTGCAACAGTTCAAAGATGAATTTGGCAGCCCATTAAAAACACCTGAAACATTAGAACAGAAACAAGCGCTGCCATCGGACCATTACCCCGTAGTTTTTTCATGTCAGATAAAAACTTGAATATCTAAAATTCACATGCACAATATAGGTAATGAGCTTAAAAAAGCAGACCCAACATCAATATCAAATTAGTGCGATTAGTGTCTTTGTGGCTCAGGAATCTAATGCTGAAAAAAGACATTATCTATTCGCTTACAAAATTTCGATTAAAAACATGGGATCACAAACAGCACAGTTAATGTCTAGACAATGGGAAATCACTGACGGTCTTGGTCATATCGAAGAAGTTCGTGGTCCAGGTGTTGTCGGACTTCAACCTAAAATTTCACCGAATCAAGTGTTCGAGTACGAAAGCGCCTGCCCGTTAACAACGAGTACCGGCAGCATGAAGGGCTTCTTTCATTTTATTGGTGATGATGGTGAACCCTTTGCGATTGAAATTCCAGAATTCTATTTAGTTGCACCACAATCAGTGCACTAAGATATTAAAAAATATTACGGATATCATTACTTACGGATATCATTACTTACGGATATCATTACTTACGGATATCATTACTTACGGATATCATTACTTACGGATATCAT
>JAYUQO010000320.1:0-2405 GCA_043756765.1 Bdellovibrio sp.
CATGCTGGAATTCAAAGTAAACTGACTTTATTGATAGAAGACACTTTAAAAAGTAAAAAACCAACTCTATCTGATTTTAAACTTATTAAAATGTACACAACTAAAATTGATGATCAAAAAATATCAGCGCACTTTGCTTACGAATACACTGAATCTCTTGCTCCTGATGCAACGACAGCCAATCCAGAAGTTGTTACGCAAAATGTTTCAGGCGAAGCCATTTTAGTTCGTGGCTTGTCAGAAGATAAATCAATTCAAAAATGGGTTCTTCACTCTGTTAAAACAGATGCACAAACTGTTGATTTTAAAGACGGCATACTGATCAGTTCGGAAGACGAAACAGCGCCTGCTTCGGAATCTTCTGAAACTAAAACTGAAAATAAATAATTCCCCATGGATTTTATCACTATTGATGAACACGGGGATATTTATTTTACTGGCGATGAAAAACCTGTTTCATCAATCGATATCGCACAAATTATTTTAAAAAATCTTAAATTAAATTCAGAATTTATTCTTGAAACAAACTTTGAAGACACAACTTACATCGTCGAATCTTTTGATCACCCGTTATTAGCTCATAAAGTCACTTCAGCGCAAAGAAAAATATTAATTCACACTCAATATCAAATAATTTTTGAAGCCGATGTAAAAAAATTCAGCTTAGATCCGTTTGATCGCATTTGCGGATTAACCACATCCGGCGCCCCTTTCAGGTTGACTGAAAAAGCTCAATCCCAACTTTTTGACCAATGTGATCGTTTTGATGATGATAGTTTTACATTAGGCGAAATTAAAATAAATACGCCTAATTATTATTTAGAAAATTCAGCAGTATCAGACAGTGATTATTGGACACAAGTTTATCATCAAGAAAAAAATCAGGGAAAAATGCCGGGTTGGGATTTAGGCGAAGTCGCAAATGCTTTTAAAGACATGCTTCCCCGTCTGAAGTTACCTAAATCAAGAATACTTGTTTTAGGTTGCGGTGAAGGTCACGATGCCGCTTTTTTTGCTGAAGTTGGCCATGTAGTTACTGCTATTGATTTTTCAGATGAAGCCATTCGCCGAGCCCAAGAAAAATACGGGCACTTACATAATTTAACATTTATCAAAGAAGATATTTTTAATATTTCTCATGATTGGAATTACACTTTCGATATTATTATTGAACATACTTGTTTTTGTGCGATTGAACCAGATCGCAGAAAAGAATTAATTAAACTCTGGCGCAGACTTCTTCATGAAGAAGGTCAAATCATGGCCTTATTTTTTGCGATGCTCAAACGTTCTGGCCCACCTTACGGCAGTAGTGAATGGGAATTACGTGAACTTCTGAAAAAAGATTTTCATTTTCTGTTTTGGGGCCGCTGGCGGGATTCTGTTCCCCGCAGATTAGGTCGCGAATTATTTGTTTTGGCTAAAAAACGACGGGATTAGGCAGTGTTTTAACTCGTGTTTTCAATAACTTAGAAATTAGTATTGACTCAATTTCTTCTGATAAAATAAAGTTACTTATGCCCGTAAAAAAGAAATCTAAAACTATCATTGTAAGAACACATCCACGTCGTGTACCTCTTAGTAAAAAAAATCCAGCTGGTATAACAATAGTAGATCAGCACCCCCGCCATATTGATGGACAATATTTAGATTTAATTTTAATTGATGATATTTTTAGAAAATATGATAAGAAAAAAATATTGTATCCTGATAGCGGAAAACTTTTTTTACCTAATGAAGACTTATTTGATGATTACATCGCAGTATGGGTTGATTACTTCAATAAAAAACTTAACTTAAGGTTCCCTATCGATCCCAGTATGATAAAAGCACTTATTGCATCAGAGTCCACATTTAAACCTAATGCAGTCAATATGAATGCTACTGGTTTGACTCAAATCACAACAGATACACTAAAAATTCTTCAAGATTTGATGGGCGAATCCAAAGACTTTGTTTTTAAAGATATCCGAAAAAAAGACTTAAAAAACCCAAATGTATCAATTGCACTTGGCGTTAGATGGCTAGCGTACAAAAAACAGTATGTCGAAAAAATTCTTAAACGATCTGCCACTTCAGATGAGGTTATTCAGGTTTATAAAGGCATCCTGAACGATAAATCTAAAAAAGCAAAAAAAATTATGGAAAAGTATAGAGGATATTATGAAAAACTTAAAAAGAAATAGTCCATTTTTTTTAATTCTACTTGCTTTAGCTATTGGCTGCCAAAGCATTCCAAGGTTTAAAATGACACCGTTAGAAAACACAGACCTTCATATTATAGAAATTGCAAGCAACCGCATCATTCAAGAATGTTATTTCATGAATGCAGAAAAAGAAAACAATTGGCGACATCAGTATAGTTTAAATATGCTTAATGAAAAAAATGAAGTGATCTCTGCCTT
>JAYUQO010000321.1:0-6267 GCA_043756765.1 Bdellovibrio sp.
GCAGCAGCTGCGGAGAAATCGAATGCGGTTCTTGTTCTGTAAAAATACTTGCTTGAGCCTCTGGCCAGTCTAATTCAAAGCGCACATGATTCCAACGGCAGTGGCCAGCCGTTAAGCCAACGTAAACTGGCAAAGCCTCAAACGCAGCTTTTAAATAAGTAATGACAAGCGGATATTGTTCCGCTGGTAGCGGAATATCAAAAGAAATTCCTTTATCTGTACGAACTAAATTTTCTAATGGTGGTTCTGGTGAAACAAAATAACTGAAAAATTTTTCAGGCTGATTGAAAATTTCTTGAGGTCTTGGCATCATACGAAGAACGCTATCGAGGACTCCCCAAGATTTTAATTTAGGTGTTTTATGACCGGCTAAAATTAAAATATTTTTATCAGAAATTAATCTTTCAAGAAAAGCTTCCATGTCTGGCGCGTGCATCCAGTTTGATGGATCACGTAAGCTATCCCACGACAATTCGTGTTCAGCAAAAGACGATGACAAATCAATCTTTTCTGATTCGAGATAATTTAAAATACTGTGGGTAATCTTGCAGCTGAAATGCACATCGAAGAAGCTAGCTTCTGTGGTGCGGCATTGCAAGTTTTAATAGAGCGCGAAATTCATCAAAGATGCATTGAAAGTTGTAATATGAGGTAACTTCAGAGTACAATTTAAGCAATAATGCTTTATTTAAGAAAAACCCTCAGACTTATTCACGAATTGCTGGAAAATAACCAAATCCCGCACGCACTTATCGGTGGTTTTGCCTTAGCTTGCTATGGGTCTACACGGGCCACTTCTGATATTGATTTTCTAATTCACGAAGATCACAAAAACAATATTCTAAAAATTTTAAAAGAAAATAATTTTAAAATTGTTCATCAAACTGATGAAGTGCTGCAATTTACAGGTACAGGATTAGTTGATTTTTTGATTGCCCGCAGGCCTCTTTCTCAAAAGATGATTCTAGAAGACGCTTACAAGACTTAGCCGATATTCAGTTTTTGGTAAAAAATATTTCTGATTTAGACTTTGAGAAAATTAAAGCTTATGCGGATTTATTCAATGAGTGGGAGGTTATTCTTGAAATTAAAAATAAAGCCTGATTTTGAAACTTATTTCAAATTTTTAGATGAATACTTCGCTCTTTACAATATTACAATTGAATCACTGGCTAAAAAAAGAAAGCCCATTCAAGGTCATCTTTTTTTACTGTGAGCTTAGAACAGACTAAGCTGTCTTCTTAATCTTCTGAAATTTAGTCGTAGGATAGTTGATTTTATTATCTAAAATCTCTTGGTAAAATGATGGGATATTTCCTGTGGGTTCGATAAAGCCTTCTAGCTTTCCTTCAGGTTTTCGAATTAAATTTTGAATTTCAAAAATAGGACTTACAATGTACTTACCTTTTTCATCAACACCGCGAACTTCAGATATGGCTCCGATTTTACGACTGCCATCAGAATATCTAGAAATTTGCACGATGATTTCAATGGCAGATGCCACTTGCGACACTAAAGCTTTTTCACTGATTTTAGCATCACCACCAGCAGCTAATGCTTCCAACCGAATAATAGCATCGATCGGAGAGTTTGCATGCACAGTACCCATGCTGCCTTTGTGGCCCGTGTTCATGGCATTAATTAATTCTAATGCTTCGCTGGATCTGACTTCACCCACGATAATACGATCGGGTCTTAATCTTAATGCACTTTTTAATAAATCTTTTATAGTGACTTCGCCTTTTCCCATTTGATCAGCCATGCGTGTTTCAAAACGCACGATGTGATCATAATCAATTTGTAATTCTGAAGAGTCTTCAATCACAATGACACGCTGATTATGTGGAATTCGCGAACACATTAAACTTAATAAAGTTGTTTTACCAGAACCCGTACCACCGCTGACAATAATATTTTTTCCAAGAAACATACACAAATCTAAAAACATCCACGCATCTGGCGTGATTGTTCCAAATTTAATATATTCTGCTGGTGTAATTTTGCTAGCTGTAAATTTACGAATACTGATGACAGTTCCCTGTCTAGAAATCGGCGGAAGAACAGCTGCGATACGCGCCCCACTGGCCGCATAGCCATCAATCATCGGAAGACGAGCGTCTAAACGTGGTTCATCTAAATTAATTCTTCGACCCACTGACTGAGCGATTGTGTTGATAGCTGCTTGTAAATTATCTTCATCCGGAAACTGCGCTGATGTCAGCTCAAGATGACCATTTTTCTCAATAAAAATTTGATGAGGTCCATTAATAAGAACTTCAGAAACAAGAGGATCATTTAAAAATTCATCGACGGGGTATAACGCCCGTCTAATGACTTCTTTAAAATTTGATTGATCGTCTTTTGCCATAAATCCCTAGTCTGCTCACTTTATTTTGCTTCAGTATTTGCAGCATCAGAAGCAATCTGTCTTGTCATGTTACTATTCGTCGGCACAATGACAACTTTACCTAATGCACCAGTTTCAGGACTCTGATAAGAATAAACGCCTTCAATTTTAGGTTGAATTGTAAAGGTTTTGACAACACCGTAAATTGTATTATGTGTTTGCGAAAATGCATCCATCATAAAACTGACATTTTTTTCTTTTGGATTTAAATTCACCACATGAATTTTATAAACTTCATCTTTTTTTAGATGAATCATCGCTGGAACAAACCCCGTTTCAGTTTGCATAATCACGATTTCCACAGAAGGCTCAACAGGGTTAACAATTTTCTTTAAAGCACTGAAAATTTCAGAATCATGTTTGCCTTCATCAACAGTCACATTTGTAGCCGCTGGCATTCTTTGATTTTCGATTCGTGTGAAATCAGTTTGTCTGCGTGACAAATCAATTGACCAGTCTGCGTGAACTGTTACTTGAATAAAGTAAAAGAACGAAAATAAGAAATATTTTAAGTAAGAACTAGTGTAATTCTTTTCTGTCTTGAAATTCACTGAATTCACGAGCGACCTCCAATGCAACAAATTCTAATGCTTTTTTATCCATATTTAATAATGTCTCGATTAATTTTTTGCGATTCCCTGAACAGGCATTTATTGAATCACAGGCTTTGTTCACAACCTGAGGTTGTTGAAACATTTCAGAACTGATTTTTTCCCAATCAGAATGTAAAACCGGATCGATAGCCCCTATGGTATAGAGCGCATCAAACACAGCTTGCAAATCTCCTTGAATAAACATGTAACCTCCATGCGTTGACTGCTTTTAACAGTCAACGACTTACAGGTTACTTATCGGAGGTTTTTGAAAAGACTTGAGACAATATGAGACAGTTTTTTGGAAACTGGACGTCTAGACTTTAATCCTATTTAGATTTTTTTTCAGCTTTAAGCTGCTTATTTTTGTTTTCAATCAGCTTTTGGGCCAGGGCTGATGGCGAAGCATTTGTTCGCATCAAATTGAGCTTTTTTTCTTTCAGTAAATTTTGACCTAATTTAAGATTTGCATTGGCGATTTTAACGATGATATCCGTTTCAAAACCACCAGTTTCATATTGCTTCATAAAGTCAGGCTTAAACTCTGATAAAATATTTTCTAAAACTACAGCCGCAGTGACTTGTACACTCGCCGTTTCTGAATCTTGTTGAATTGTTTCAATCGATTGCTGAGTGATTTGAAATACGGCATCTTGCCATTCGACAAGATCATCAAGAGGATTTTTCACAATGGATAGTACCTTATCTAAAATCACATCTTCATTCGGGCGTGAAAAGGCAATCAGAACGCCTTCTTTCAAGTATTGTGTTTGCTCATTGATTTTGTAGTCATTCACTTTTCCGTACAGCAAATCACTCATTTGATCCAAATCTAAAGTCTTCAATGTTTTGTAGTTTTCCTTAATTTCAATTTTACTAAATTGACGATCTGATTGGCCATCTGAGTTATTTTTTTCTGATGTACTACAAGAAAATAGTTGAAACACAAAAGTGAAAGCTATTAATAATCTAAACATGCGAGACTCCTGTGGAAGTGTGTGCTTACATACTTCATCTTGAACTGATGAATTTATCTGTCAATGCATGCTGAATTCGGTGTCTAGACATTAGTCTTGGTTGCAGCTTGTAATTAAAGGCTCGACTAGCCACACAATCAGTTTTAGTTTCAATCAGACTATGTCACACTAATTTCGCAAACAAACGAGACACCACGGAGGAACTTTTGAGAAATGTTAAAAGCACACTAAAACTATCACTGAAATCGACACTACTACTTGCTGTTATTGGACTATTATTCACAGCTTGTACACCATCAGCTAAACAATTAAAAGAAACTATCGAAAACGATCCAACAATTGTTTTTAATGCGATTGAAAAGCATCCAGATAAATTTATTGAAGTTGTTATGAAAGCTCAGCAAAACGCGCAAAAAGTAGCCGCTGACAGAGCTCAAGACGACGAAAAAAAACAAAGAGAAGAAGAATTTAAAAATCCATTACAAGCTGCAGTCGAAGACGGCCGCGTGATCTTTGGAAATAAATCAGCACCGATCACAATCGTTGAATATTCTGATTTTCAATGTCCGTATTGTTCACGTGGTTACCAAACAGTTAAAGAGGTGATGAAAGAATATGGCGATAAAGTTCGTGTCGTGTTTAAACATTTACCTTTAGATTTTCATCCGCTTGCAATGCCAGCATCAAGATACTTTGAAGCCTTAGCTCAGCAAGATCATGCCAAAGCTGAAAAATTTCATGATGCTATTTTTGAAAATCAAGGAATGCTTAAAGACAAAGGCGAAGCTTTTTTCAAAGAAACAGCTAAAAAACTTGGCGCTGATATGAAAAAACTTGAAGTAGCCTTAAAAGATGCTGCTGTTCAAAAAAGAATTGATGCAGACATGGAAGAAGCTCGTAAATTTAACATGAGTGGAACACCAGGTTTCATCATTAACGGAGTTTCTTTACGTGGTGCCTACCCGTTCCCAGCTTTCAAAGAAATTATTGATCAGCATTTAGCTAAAGCAAAATAATAGCAAATTAAAGCTAAATAATTACTTTTAAGACCTTATTTGTTAATACAACTTCGCTTCTTGAAACATCAACAAGAAGCGGAGTCACCAAAAGACCTTTACCTATAGCTTCTCTTAACAATCTGCCATATTCAGGATCAAATTCATCAC
Organism: Bdellovibrio sp.; assembly: GCA_043756765.1. GTDB lineage: Bacteria > Bdellovibrionota > Bdellovibrionia > Bdellovibrionales > Bdellovibrionaceae > Pseudobdellovibrio. The sequence continues at coordinate 5,144 of JAYUQO010000321.1, forward strand.
AAGGTGAAAAAACATCGACGTCTGATCTTTGCACTGTAAAAATTAATTCACATTTATGCCCCAGCTTCATGAGATGCATCATTTCTAAGATATGTTTTTGTCCACGTTCTGTGACAGCATCAGGAAACTGCGCATGCGTTTTTTTACTAACAATGGCTTTATAAGTTGTATTTTTAATTTCAATAAAATGCTTTTTCGTTTTGTCGCTGATTTTTTCATCGTCTAAATCATCTTTTTTTAGAACGAAAACTCCGTCTAGGCGGGATTCTTTTGATATTTTATATTCTGGTTTATAAAAAGTGTATTCTGACCAGTGCTTTAAAAATGGCTGACCTGTTTTAAACGAATTTTGAATCGCTTCAGTGACAATTTTATTTGGATTAGATGTATTCACACCCACCCAGGTTCCATCAACTGTTTGAATCGATTCTAATGTGCCTTTTAATTTTTTAGATTCATCGCCATGTAATGAGAACCAACACTTTTGCGCAGATTTAGCCTCTTTGTCGATGACACCTTTCATGGATCCTGTATTCGGAACATGAATAGTTACTTTTTCGGTTTTATTTCTATCGTTGGTATATTCCACGTCCGCAAAAAAACGTTTGTAGCGCGATATTAATGTTCCTTCGATCAGTTCTTTTTGGAATCTCATAGAAACTCTCTCTACATTCTTTCAGGAACAGGAATACCTAGTAATGCCAAGCCCTGCTTGATCACACAACCTGTGGCATAAGCTAACGCTAATCGCGCTGTTTTCAAATCAGCTGTTGCCGCTGTTCCGATCGGGCAATCATGATAAAAGTTATTAAATTTTTTGGCCGTGTCGTACAAATAATTACAAACTGATGCGGGTTTGTAATTTTCAGCCGAATGCAACACTACAGTATTAAAATTCATCAAATGCTGCATCAACTGTAATTCTGAAGCGTGATTTAATAATTGACCATCTACTTTGTCATCGATGTTATAATTTAATTTTTTAACCAGAGAATTAATTCGTGCGTAAGAATACTGAATAAAGGGACCTGATTCACCGTCTAGTTTTGTCCATTCATTCATTTCAAAAACAATTTTTTTATTCGTGTCTTGTTTAAGCATTCCGTATTTGATCGCCCCTTTGG